>JAJFHR010000009.1 GCA_021775515.1 Hyphomicrobiales bacterium
GTTGTGTATCCGGCAACTTTTCCCTCACATACAACAGTTTCACCTCCCAAGAAAGGAGCAAACCCCTCAACCGTAAATGAGCATAATTTTCTACTGACGCCCTTTTCCATAATGAGAACAAGCGCCTCGCGACCAATGAAATCGCCCTTATCGAGTGCAACGCAAAATCCCAATCCAGCTTCATAAGGATTGTAATCCGGACTGATGTCCGAGGACCAATAAAGATAGCCTTTTTCAAGCCGAGTAGTGTCAATTGCCCTGTACCCGACATTGGCAATGCCATATTGCGCACCTGATTTCATCAAGTCCCGATATAGAGAAACCGCATATTCTACCGGTACATGCAATTCCCAGCCAAGTTCACCGACATAACCAATACGTGCCGCAATCACCGGTGCATAAGCCAGGTCCATCTGGTGTACCGACAAAAATGGCAGAGCCTCATTGCTGACATCATTGTCGCTCAACCCAGCGAGCACGTTGCGTGCGTGGGGTCCGCAAATATTAATCACCGCAAAATTATTGGTGACCTCGCGCATACTCACCGTGCCATCTTTTGGCAGGTGGCTCGATATCCAATTACCATCGCGCACGCAAAAACCTGATCCCGTTACCACATAAAACAGATCATCCCGCAATTGCATGATGGTCAGATCAGCTTCAATCCCGCCGCTGACATTGCAGAGTTGTGTATAGGTGCATTTATTAGGACCCCCGGATAAATCGTTGGCGGCAAGACCTTGCAGGAAACTCAAGGCCCCCTTGCCGGAAATTTCAAATTTTGAAAACGACGTCTGGTCAATCAATGCCACACGTTCTCTGATCGCGCGATGTTCTTCACCCACTTGATCAAACCAGCCCGGTTTGCCTTCAAAGCTTGGCACATCAAGGCCCGTGGCACCGTCTGAGGCAAATAGATTAGGGCGCTCCCAGCCAAATTTTGACCCAAACAGGGCACCGTGTTGTTCCAGCGTGTGATGTAAGGGACTAAGACGCAGATTACGCGCCGATTTATGTTCTTCACCGGGCCAATGAATTTCATAATAATGGGCATAATATTCGATGGCACGGTCTTCGAGCACGCGGGTATTGGCATGTATGTTGCCAAACCGGCGAACATCGAACGCCCACAAGTCCATGCCGGGATCACCTTCGATAACCCAGTTTGCCATTGCCTCGCCGGCACCGCCTGAAGCAGCTATACCGGCGGTAAAACCGCAAGCGAGATAAAAATTATCCAACTCAGGCGCAAGCCCCATAATCGGCTCACCATCGGCTGAAACCGGAATCGGGCCGTTTATAATGGTTTGAATGCCGGTTTCGTTGAGAACCGGCAGGCGACGGGAAGCCGGCAGCGCGAATTTTTCCAGCCTATCCATATTGCCGGCAAATAATTCTTGCCCGAATTCGAAAGGCGGTCTGCCGTGCCAGCATGCCCTGGTGCCTTCTTCCCAACCGCCGATGGCGAAGGCTTTGACATCTGGTTTGAGATAAAAATTATTGTCAGGATCGCGCAGGGTCGGTAGATCGGCGGCAAAATCAAGCGTCTTTTCGGTGACAAAATACTGGTGTTCAACAACACCGGCGGCGATGGGTACCCCTGCCAGTTCGCCAATTCGCTTGGCCCATAATCCACCGCAATTTATGACAATGTCGCAACCGAAATTTCCCTGATCCGTTATCACACCCACAACGCGGCGGTTCTCGACGAAAATATCTTCCACGGTCGTATTTTCTTTCAGCCGGGCGCCCAGTCCGCGGGCTGCTTTGACATAACCCTGGGTCAGGGCATAAGGGTCAATATAGCCATCTGAAGGTATGAAGGCGGCGCCGACGATACCGTCGCGGGTTATATAGGGGAAAAGCTCTTGAGCCTGGCCGGGGCTGAGGCTGTGGCACTCAAAGCCGAAACTACGCGCCAGTGTCATCGAGCGCCGTATCTCGCTCCAGCGATCCGCACTTGAGGCAAGCCGCAGGGACCCAACTTTTTTCCAGTCTATGGTTTGGCCAATTTCATCGCCAAGCCGGTCATAAACGGCAACAGAGTTCTGCATAAGTTTTGTCAGGTTACGCTTGGTGCGCAATTGTCCGACTAATCCGGCAGCATGCCAGGTGCAGCCATGGGTGAATTGAGATTTTTCCAACAACAGGACGTCTTTTTCACCCTTCAGTGCCAGGTGATAGGCAATCGAACAGCCAATAGCGCCGCCGCCAATAATGATAATTCGGGCATGATCATCAGCACTGAACGTCAAGCCTTAACCCTTTCCAGTTCGGGATCATAAAGTACGGTCGTCTCAAGTATGCAGGCAAATCGTTCGCAGGCAACTTCCAGTTCGTAGGTGCCGCTTGTCAGGTATTCATCGCTGACCCCTTGTGAATGGCGGACATAGCCGTAGCCGATATTCTTCGCAATGGTATGGCCCCAGTTGCCACTGGTGAGCCAGCCAACAGGCTCACCATTGCGCAAAATGGTTTCACGGCCCTGCAACACCACATTTTCATCTGCCAGAGTGAGACAGACCATACGTTTTTTTACCGGCTCCAGCCGCTGAGTTTCTATCGCTTCACGTCCCAGGAATGGAATATTTGATTTAATTTTCACCGCCCATCCAAGGCCTGCCTGGTCCGGAGTTTCATTGGGAGTTATGTCAGCTCCCCAGGCGCGATAACCTTTTTCCATGCGCAGCGTATCGATGGCGCGATAGCCTGCGGGCTTAATGCCATGTTCTGCGCCGGCTTCCATGAGCCGATCGAAAACATCGCGTGTTGCCTCGATCGGCATATGCAGCTCCCAGCCCAATTCACCCACATAGGTAATGCGCAAAGCGCGGACCAAATGCCCGTTGATTTTAATTTCGCGCACCCGGCCAAACCGGAAACCATCATTGCTCACATCGTCATTTGTCACCTTAGCCAGAATATCGCGTGCGCGCGGTCCCATGAGCGACAGCGTGCCGAAATTTTCGGTGACATCCTCTAACGTCACATCCAATCCCGGTTCGATATGATCGGCGATCCAGGCATAATCGTGGGTGCGAAAACCGGTACCGGTGACGATATAAAACATCTCATCTGAAAGCCGCGCTACGGTCAGATCACATTCAATGCCACCACGAGAATTCAGCATCTGAGTGTAGGTAAGGCGCCCTGGTGGTTTGGCAATGTTGTTGGCACAAATCCAGCTTAGTGCCTGTTCTGCATCAAAACCTGAGATTTCAAATTTCGCGAACGAACTCTGGTCAAACAAGGCAGCGGTTTCGCGGCAGGCCTCATGCTCGTCGCCAACTGCCTCAAACCAGTTCTGCCGCCCGAAAGAATACTCATCTAAAGGCTCAACTCCCGACGCGGCGAACCAGTTGGGTCTCTCCCAACCAAGTTTAGAGCCAAAACACGCGTTGAGCTCAACCAGCCGGTCAAAGAGTGGTGAGACAATTTGCGGCCTTCCGCTTTGATATTCCTCGTGCGGCCAGGCCATCGTGTAATGTTTACCATATGCCTCACATGTCCGGTCTTTCACCCAATTATCGTCATGGTGCAGACTGGAAAACCGGCGGATATCAACGCCCCACAAATCAAGGGGCTGTTCGCCGGTCATAACCCAATCCGCAAGCGTCCAGCCTGCGCCGCCTCCAGCAGCAATGCCATAAGCGTTAAAACCTGCACCAACGAAAAAATGACGGACCTCCGGAGCTTCACCCATAATATAGTTGCCATCAGGGGTAAAAGATTCCGGCCCGTTGGTCATTGACTTAATGCCAGCGGTTTCAAGCGCTGGGACACGCTCAAGAGCCTGTTCCATCAGTTGCTCAAAATGATCCCAGTCATCATCAAGTAGCTGGAATTGAAAATTATCGGGTATGCCGTCAACACCCCAGGCGATCGGGTTGGGTTCATAACCACCCATCACCAGGCCGCCGACCTCTTCCTTGAAATAAATAAGCCGATCAGGATCGCGCAAAGTCGGCAGGGTTCCCGTGACACCTTCCAACGGTTCAGTGACAATATACTGGTGCTGCATTGGTTGGAGTGGCACCGAAACTCCGGCCATCCTGCCGACATCCTTGGCCCATTGACCTGCACAGTTTACCAGCTTTTCGCAGATTATCCGCCCGCGGTCAGTCTGAACCGCATGAACCTGGCCGTCTTTTACCTCAATCCCCTTAACCTTTACGCCCTCCAAAATCCTGGCGCCATGCATGCGGGCGCCCTTAACCAGGGATTGCGTTATATCAGTCGGGTTGGCCTGGCCGTCGGTTGGCAGAAATGCCGCGCCCACCACGTCGGAAATATCCATAAGAGGCCACAGCTCTCGGGCTTCTTGCGGGCTCAGCAAGGCCATTTCCATGCCGAAACTATGCGCGGTAGTCGCCTGCCGCTTGATCTCTGTCCAGCGTTCCTGGTTACAGGCGAGCCGCAGGCCACCGTTTTGTTTCCATCCTGTGGCCAACCCGGTTTCCGCTTCCAGCCTGTTGTAAAGATCGACTGAATATTTCAAAACCTGGGTAATGCTGGCAGATGTGCGCAACTGCCCGACCAATCCGGCGGCATGCCAGGTCGAACCGCTGGTAATTTGACCCTGTTCGAGCAGGACTACTTCTGCCTTATGATCTCGCGCCAGGTGATAGGCTGTGGAACAGCCGATAATTCCGCCGCCAATCACGACTATCTGGGCATGAGCAGGAAAGTCTTTCATAGATTATGTCTCACTGATGTAATCAGAATATGTGCGTTCGAACCGGTCCAGATTTTCAACCGTATAGGCGGCAAAATCGAAATCGATATCCGAATGGATTTCAGAGACCATGCTCCACATAGTCTCCCGCAGCAACGAGGCGCATTTCATCGCGCGATAGCGTTTGTCTGTGTCGCTGCCGCTCTGCGCGCCGAAGTACTGGGTCAACATCCAGGCTTCAAGTTCCCGGTCGAATTCGTTGTTGCTGGCCAGGTTGGCGAGATCGAACAGGGGCGAGTTAAAACCGGCATAATCCCAGTCGATCAGCCACAGCCGGTCGCCGTCATCGATAAAATTCGCCGCCAGCAGATCATTGTGACCAAACACCACGTCAATCGCGCCCACCGTTCGCTCCAGACCGGTAGCAATTTCCAGAAGCCGGTCGAGCTTTTTGTAATGAACACTGTTGTTATCGCGCAAGGTGTGAGCGTAGTCGCTCAACACATGAAATACCCAGAAGATCAAGGCAGGTCCGCGCAAGTATTTTGGTATTTCGTGATGGCAGGTCTTGAGCAGCGGTATAATTTTGCCAAGCATCTCAGGAGTGCGGATATCTTCCGCTCCCAATGTGCGCCCGTCAATGAAACGCAGCACCAATATACCGGTTTCCGTATGGACGACCTGAGGAGAAAGGCCAGCTTCATACGCTGCAATTGAGGCGGCGTGTTCGTTAAACCGCATGACTTGGTGTTCAGGAATGTCTTCACCCACTCGAACCACATATTTGTCATCGCCATCAATGACCGTGAAATTAACGTTGGTGATGCCGCCATCCAGGGCAACGGGCACAACCGGCCCGTTCCACAAAGACAAGGACATTACCCGCGATTTAGCCTCTGTCATGATTTGGCCTCCTCACCTCATTCCAGCCCAAGCCGGGCTTTTGCGCGCTTTGCACCGGCGGTAATTAACCGATCGGCGATGATGGCGATAAAGGCGACACTCAGAC
>JAJFHR010000081.1 GCA_021775515.1 Hyphomicrobiales bacterium
ACTTCGGCCATGTTGCGGGCCGGGCGTTTGGAATTGCCGGAGAAAATTACATCCTCCATGCCCGTTGCCCGCATGCTTTTATATGAACTTTCGCCCATTACCCACCGGATCGCTTCAAGCAAATTGGATTTGCCACAGCCATTGGGTCCAACCACCCCGGTCAGACCTGGCTCAATCAGCAGATCAGTCGGCTCAACAAAGGATTTAAAACCCGTGAGGCGAAGGCGATTAAATTGCAATCCTGTTTCCTTCTTTGTTGAGCCACTTCATGCGGTTAGCTTTTTAAATGCGGGAGAATCAGTTTTTCGAAATCTTCGAATGGAACAGTACCGTTCAGCTTTTGACCGTTGATGAAGAAAGTCGGCGTAGAATTCACCTTGAATTTGTCACGCCCCCGGTTCATGACATCAAGAATGCCCTGGGCGACTTCCTTGTTGTTTAAACATTCATTGAAACGTTCTTCAGTGAAACCGGCAAATTTGGACACTTTAAACAGTTCTGTCACCGGATCTTTAGACCTCGACCAGACCGCCTGCTGTTTGTAGAGAATTTCAACAAACGCGAAAAATTGTTTGTCATCACTGCAGCGTGCCAGCATCGAAGCAGCCAGCGCTAACCGGTCAAGAGGGAACTCGCGCATGATCAGGCGCACCTTGCCGGTATTGATATATTTTTCCTTAAGCTGCGGATAAACTTCCTCGTGAAACCTGGCGCAATGCGGACAGGTCATTGAGGCATATTCGACAATGGTAACCGCGGCGTCATCAGATCCTTCGCTTTTTTCCCCCAATGGACCCGACTTCATCAATTCAGTAAGCGAAGGACCACTTTGAGCCTGCGCTACCGAAACCAGAGTTGGTACAAATAAGGAAAATACCGAAGCGCTAGCGGCAAGACCGGCAGTTTTGATGATAAATTTACGACGTTGAATGTTCATGACAGCTTCCCTTTTACACATGATTTTTGGCGGTTTGCCACCAAAGTCCTTCAATGTCCATGAACAATATTGTGAGAAAGCGGCGGAATTCGGAAATGCGCTTATTTCGAGGTCGAATAAATGTTTTTGCCCAGGCGGCGAAGCGCATCTGATAGCGGTTCGGACAGAGCACTGTCGCAGAGACTGTCGAGTTGGTGCTTTTGTTCATCCGTAAGTGCTTTCTGCTTTCGCCGGCGTGTTTCCGGCTTGGAGCCGAGTGATCCTTGGGTGACCTTGAGACGGGCTATTGCTGAATATCCATAAAAAACATTGATTCGTTCAATAATTTCGAGCTCAAGGTACTGAATTTCAACAGCTGACGGGCCATCTTCGACCCGCACAATAAGGGTGCCGCCTTCTTTTTTGTTACGCGCCTGACGAGAATCGGGCAAATGCCCGTCCGCTCGCGGCCAGCGAATTCGATGGGGATAGGCCCGATTTGCCAACTCATCGCCGACAATAGCTCGCCAGTTCAACAGAATATCAATCGCACTAAACCCGTATTTTGCGAAGGACTTCTGCACGATCGGCCAATAACTCCGCTGTACCGGTTGCAGAATTGATTTTCCTGATTCTTGCGCCATGCACTGATTTTACAGTGTGATTCGCCTCAAAGCTGAAATTTTTACACTGCCCTGTGTAAAAGAAAATTGTCGAAACCGGGCACAGGATATAAGAGGAAGCATGACCTCTAAGACCCGCATAGCTGCCCCCGGTGTTGATCAGTTGCTGCGCTGGTATGATCAAAACCGCCGTGAACTGCCGTGGCGCAGTGCCCCCGGGTTGATAGCTGAGCCCTATAAAGTGTGGTTAAGCGAGATCATGTTGCAGCAAACCACAGTGGCGACGGTTGGCCCTTATTTCGATAAATTCATCGCGCGCTGGCCCACCTTGCAAGAATTTGCCGCCAGTGATCTTGATGATGTGTTGCACATGTGGGCGGGTCTGGGATATTACGCTCGGGCCCGCAACCTGCACAAATGTGCTCAAGTTCTCCAAGGTGAGTTTGGCGGCGCATTTCCGAAATCTCAAAAAGAACTCCTGACTTTGCCTGGCATTGGCCCCTATTCGTCAGCTGCAATCGCGGCAATTGCCTTTGATCAGCAAGCTGTCGTGGTTGACGGCAATGTTGAACGCGTCATGGCGCGCATATTTGCCGTCGAGGACCCTGTGCCGCGGGCAAAACCCAAATTAAAATCGCTGGCAGGAAACCTGACACCTGCAAAGCGGCCGGGCGATTACGCGCAAGCGGTGATGGATTTGGGGGCGATGATTTGTAAACCGCGCAATCCTCTATGCCGCGATTGCCCCTGGCAACAATCATGCCAGGCCAGACATAAAGGCATTGAGCAAAACCTGCCCCGCAAAACTGCCAAAACGCCAAAACCGACGAGACGTGGCGTTGCTTTTTGGGTGCAGCGGGAAGATGGCAAAATTTTGCTGCGCAAACGACCGCCCAGCGGCCTGTTGGGGGCGATGATCGAAATACCCTCGTCGCCCTGGATAGAGCAGGAAAAAGGCACAAATCAGCAGGAAAAACCTGAGAAAAGTGCACCCTTTAAGGGCAGGTGGCGAAAAAATAAATGTAAGGCCGTGCGCCACACGTTCACTCATTTTCACCTGGAAATTGACATATGGCTGGCGCAGGCCAAACGCACCGAGAAATTAACTAATGTTGCCGAGGAGCAACGTTGCCGCTGGGTTCACATTGCCGAATTGGATAGCCAGGCATTGCCAACGCTTATGCGTAAAATTGCGGCCTCAGCGGTAGAAGGTTCTAGCCGGTCTCTGCCCTGACCTGTTGGCGCAAGAGGTCGATGGATTTGAGTTTGCCTTCGGCCATGAAGTGCCAGTAAGTCCAGCCGTTACAGGCCTCAATGCCCTGCACATGGGCGCCGATCTGGTGAATGGATCCCTTGGTGTTGGAGCATATCAACGTGCCATCGGCACGGACCTTAGCTGTGTGGCGCTTGGCTGGATCATATAAAATTGAGCCAGGTTCAAGCAGTCCGCGTTCCAATAAGGTTCCAAATGGGATGCGCGGCAAAGAGCGCTTGTTTGGCGTGGTTTCCAAAGCCTCTTCATCCAGTGTCCGCACCTTTGAGATGCGGTCTCTGGCTATTTTCGCATAGGTTTCATCTTGTTCAATGCCAATCCAGTTGCGCCCAAGCCGCGTGGCAACAGCGCCGGTTGTTCCCGTGCCGAAAAATGGATCGAGAACGACGTCGCCGCGCTGAGTTGAGGCCAATAAGATGCGATGTAACAGCGCTTCGGGTTTTTGCGTCGGATGCGCCTTGGCACCGGATTGGTTCTTCAACCGTTCACCACCATTGCAAATCGGCAATACCCAGTCGGAGCGCATTTGCAGATCTTCATTCAGCGCCTTCATGGCCTCATAGTTGAAGGTATATTTTTTCTGATCGGCGCTTTTGGCGGCCCAGATCAAGGTTTCATGGGCATTGGTGAAACGCCGGCCGCGGAAATTCGGCATCGGATTGGATTTCCGCCAGACAATATCGTTCAAGATCCAATATTCCAGATCCTGAAGGCTCGCGCCAACCCGGAAAATATTGTGGTAAGATCCGATCACCCACAAGGTGCCGCTGTCTTTGAGAATACGCCGTACGGATTTTAGCCAGGAGTTGGTGAATTCGTCATACGACGCGAAAGTGTCGAATTTGTCCCATTCATCTTCTACGCCGTCGACGCGGGAATTGTTGGGGCGACGCAATTCACCTTCTAATTGCAGGTTATACGGTGGATCTGCAAATACCATATCCACAGACTTTGCCGGCAGTTTTTCTAATTCCTGCAGACAGTTTCCGACGATCAATTTGTTATGGATAGCCTTAATATCGGGCTTGTTCCGAATGCCCATAATACCCTCTTACGCAATACAACTGGCCTTATCCTGCGCGATGAGAGTAAAGGTTCACTTAATCCAGTTCATTATTGCTGCGCGAGCAGGTTCCGGATCGGCTTGAAAGATTTACGGTGGTGGGGAGTTGGACCGAATTTTTCCAAACCGGCGCGATGGGCAGCAGTGCCATAACCCTTGTTGCGCTCCCAGCCGTAGTGGGGAAACCTGAGCGCCAAATCCTCCATTAGGCGATCACGTGTCACTTTGGCAATAATCGACGCCGCCGCAATCGAAAGCGAGCGCCGGTCTCCCTTTACCAGGGTTTGCATGTAACAAGATAAACCTGGTTTTCCGGTACCATCTATCAATGCTGCCGCTGGCGAAAGGTTAAGTTTTTCAGCCGCCAGGCGCATGGCCTTGAAAGTCGCCTGAAGAATGTTGAGTTCATCAATCTCGTCAACATCAACAATACCTATGCCGACATCCGAGGTTTTCAAAATGTCGTCAAAAAGAACATCGCGCATCTTATGTGAGATCAATTTGGAATCATTAATTCCAATCGGAACACTGTCTTCATTGAGGATGACCGCAGCAGCCACCACCGGCCCGGCCCAGGGGCCGCGCCCGGCTTCATCTATACCGCATACAGACCCTTTGCCCGCTGTTATCAGCTTTCTTTCATGGTCGAAGGTGGGAACTGCTGACGAGAATTTTTTTGCCATAGGCCATCGTTGCGCATGCACATGATTCGGACAATTGGACTTGATGACAACCTGGCGTCAATCCCATCCGGCGCCGCTCAATCAGGCAGCATCAAACAAATTGAGCTGATCTTTGTTTTCCTGTGGCCGGATGAATAAATCCGACCGCAGTTTGGTGCTGTGCTGATTGAGCCCAAACCGCTTGGCAGCCATCTCAAACCGCCGTCCAACTGACCACGCATAGGGGCCTGTGCCACGCATGCGCTTGCCCCAGGTTGCATCATAAACCTTGCCGTCGCGTGTTGAGCTCACCAGCGACATGACCCGTTCGGCGCGGTCAGGAACATGGGTTTCCAGCCAGTCTTTGAAAAGATCGCGGACCTCAAGCGGCAATCGTAACAGGACATAGCCAGCTTCTTTTGCTCCCGCATTAGCCGCTGAGCCCAGCAGTGTTTCGATCTCACTATCATTAAGCCCCGGAATAATCGGCGCCGTCATCACAGCACAGGGGATTCCCGCCTTGTTTAACATTTCCATAGCTTCCAGGCGTTTGTGAGCCGCACTTGCCCGGGGCTCCATCGACCTGGCAAGCTTACCATCCAGCGTCGTTATTGATATTGCACATTTAACAAGCCCCAGTTGGGCTAGAGGTTTAAGCAGGTCCAAATCCCGCGCAATAAGCGAGGATTTAGTGACGATGCCAACTGGGTGGCGGTATTTCAGCATGACTTGCAATATCGACCGCGTTAACCGCCGCTCGCGTTCAATCGGTTGATACGGATCCGTATTTGTCCCCACAGCTATTGTACGAGCTTTATATTTTGGGTTGGAGAATTCACCCTCAAGCAGCTCCGCTGCGTTGGTTTTGGCAAATAATCTGGTTTCAAAGTCAAGCCCCGGTGACAACCCCATATAGGCGTGAGTCGGACGCGCATAACAATAGCTGCACCCATGTTCGCAGCCGCGATAAACGTTAATGGAACGGTCAAACGATATGTCAGGTGACTGGTTGGTGGTTATAATCTTTTTGGCAATCTCCTCGGTCACATCGGTTTTAAGCCTTTCAATCGTCTCCAGACTGTCCCAGCCATCATCGAATAAAATACGCGAATGATGTTCATACCGCCCGGAATTATTCGATCGTGACCCGCGGCCGCTCGCTGCTTTGCCGGCATGGTAAACCGCCTGTTCCGCCATATTTGCCAGTGGAGGCGTTGCAATAGGTTGGCTTTTGCGCATGAATTTACCCTCCTGTTGAGAAGATCCTGTCTGTTGTCAGATTAGAAAATTAAATGGAACAAATCAAGAACAAATTGAAAGTCCGTTGAAAATTCACAGTTGCAAGCCCACGGCGATCAGATTAATGCTTTCGGCCATGATCACAGTAGTAATCCCCACATTAAATGCGGGCGCGTCTTTGACGGCAACCTTTGCAGCTCTCGTTCCCGCAGCCGTTGACGGGTTGATTAGCCGGGTTATTGTCGTCGATGGCGGATCGAGCGATCAGACGATTAAAATTGCCGAAGATGCAGGCGCGGAAATTATCCAGGCGGAAAAGGGAAGGGGCAACCAGCTGCGTGCCGGAGGCGGGTTGGTTCAATCCCCATGGGCCTTATTCCTCCATGCCGATACTATATTGAGACCGGGGTGGGAAGATGAGGTCAGGAAATTCACGGCCGCTATTGAGGAGGAAAACTCACCCAAAAGGGCTGCTGTCTTTAAATTTGCCGTCGACGAACAGGGCTTTAAAGCAAGGCTGATGGAAAAAATCGTGGCGTTGAGATGCAAACTTCTGGCCCTACCTTATGGTGATCAGGGATTATTGATTTCCATGAAATTTTATCATCAGTTAGGTGGCTATAATCCTATGCCATTGATGGAGGACGTCGATATAATCAACCGAATTGGCCGGCGAAATCTTGCCCGGCTCAAATCACCGGCTGTCACCAGCTTTACGCGGTATCGTGATAACGGATTCTTCCGGCGCGTATTTCGCAATCTGACGTGCCTGACATTGTATTTTATAGGCGTGCCGCTCGACAAAATCCTGCAGCGCTACGGATGATGAGATCCTGCTCCGAAAACCGCTTTGTTGTGATGATGGTAAAACGCCCCAAATGTGGAGCGGTAAAAAGCCGTCTTGCTGCCGACCTTGGCACAGTTGCGGCAACTTCTGCATACAGAACAATGATGTATCACAGCATTCGAAAATTATCCTGCGACACCAGATGGACATTTGTTTTGTCCATCACCCCCGATAATGCCCTGTATGACCCGGTGTGGCCGGATAAAATCCCAACTATCCCTCAGGGAAACGGCGGTCTTGGAACCAAAATGCATCGCATCATGACAGTGATGCCTCCGGGCAAGGTCGTCATTATCGGCAGCGACGTAGCTGGTATTAAACCCGATCACCTTGCGGCAGCCTTTAAGAAACTGGGCTCAGCGGATGCCGTATTTGCACCGGCCGATGACGGTGGCTATTCATTAGTGGGGCTAAAACGGGTTCCGCGCATCGTAAATGCGTTTGAAAATGTTCGCTGGTCGAGCCCAAACACGCTCAATGATACACTGCGCAATTTAGACCACCTAAAGATTGCCTATATAGAAGAGTTACCCGATATTGATACCGGTAATGAGTGGGAGGGCTGGAATAACAGCGGCAAGGCGGGCCGTCTATGTTTTTGAGCGCTGCAGATGCTCATCAAGCCGGGGCATGATTTCAACAAAATTACACGGCCCTGCACGATAGTCCAACTGGTGCTGCAAAATTCCATCCCAGCCGTCTTTGCATGCCCCCGGTGAGCCTGGCAAGGCAAAAAGATAGGTTCCTCCGGCAACACCCGCTGTAGTGCGCGACTGGATTGTTGAAATGCCGATTTTCTGGAAACTTAGATAATGGAAAATTGTCGACCAGCCATCAATTTCTTTTTCATAAAGACCTTGAAATGCTTCTGGTGTGACGTCCCGGCCGGTGAGACCGGTGCCGCCGGTGGAAATGACAACATCGACACCGTCATCATCGATCCACTTTTTCACCGCAGCCCGGATTTTTGGCACATCATCGGTTACTACGGCACGGTCAGCCAGGATATGTCCGGCAGATTTCACTCGATCAACCAGTATTTGCCCAGATTTGTCATCTTCCAGAGACCTGGTATCGGAAACCGTAAGAATTGCGATCTTCACCGGGACAAAGTCGCGGCTTTTATTTGTTGTGGTCATCAAAACATCATCCATCAGCATCAAGGGTTTGTTTTATCGACAAAAAATCATGCCATGCCAAGCGTTTTTGTGCCGGCTGACGCAATAGGTAGGCTGGATGCAGGCTCGGCAAGGCAACATAGTCCTTGGCGGCTGCATGAAATGTGGTCCATTTTCCCCGCAGCCGCATAATTCCCACTGTTGTCGACAACATTTCCTTAGCTGCCACTCCGCCGAGAAAAACGATTATCTTGGGATCAACCAGTTCAATCTGGCGATCTATAAATGGCCGGCACACAGCCGTTTCATGAGGTGTTGGCGTGCGGTTTCCAGGCGGCCGC
>JAJFHR010000082.1 GCA_021775515.1 Hyphomicrobiales bacterium
TGACGGTTCTGCCGAGCCTGTTTATTGCTCATGGTGCACCGGATCTTCCATTGAGCGAGCACCCGGCAAAACAATTTTTGAACGGGCTAGCTGATCGGCTGCCCACACCACGGGCAATCGTAATTATTTCCGCCCATTGGGAGGCAGCAACACCCACGCTGGCTACTGCGGCAGCCCCGCAAACGGTATATGATTTTGGCGGCTGGCCGGCTTCTTTGTATCAACTCACCTATCCGGCACAGACCAGCGCGGAAACCCTTTCGCGGGTGCGTGATTTATTCAAGAATGCGGGGATTGTGTTTAAAGAAGATCCCCGGCGTGGATTTGATCATGGGGTCTGGGTGCCTTTAATACTCACCTATCCGGATGCCGATGTTCCTGTCGTTCAGATTTCACTCCAACGTGGTGGCATCGCGCAGCAGCATTTCGATATCGGCCGGGCCTTGTCGCCGTTGCGTGAAGAAAGTGTTTTGATCATCGGCTCAGGCGCCGTGGTTCACAATCTGGGAGCGTTGGCACCGGAAGGAACGCCGGTGCCGGGCTGGGCGCGGGATTTTGATCAATGGATGGATCATCACCTCTGCAATCGTAATCTGGGACAATTGCTCGACTTTCCAAACGTGCCACCAGAGGCCCGGCAGGCACATCCCTCGTTGGAGCATTTGATGCCGATATTTGTGGCAATGGGTGCTGGATGGCAGGGAGGTCGTTCGCTGCGGCTGCATCATTCCTATAGTTACGGATCGATTGGTATGGCGTGTTATGCTTTCGGCGGTGATCAAGAGATAGATGCTACAGCGAAAAAGCAACATCGAACCACGCCTGAACAGATACTGGGCCCGTATTACCCAGTCGAACCGGATCTTGACGCAGATAATGATTTGACACGATGGCTAGATGCAGCGGTAAGCGCTGATGGCTTGAGCATGCGCATTGATGGACAGGTTGTGGATGCAAATAACAATCCCGTTGCCGATGCCCTGATTGAGACTTGGCAGTGCGATTCCAATGGTCTTTACCGTCATCCAGATGCGCCGGATCACGACAAGGTCGACCCCAACTTCGCTGGATACGGCCGGTTCGTCACGGCGCGGGATGGCTGTTACTGGTTCAGGGCGTTGAAGCCGGTAAGCTATCCCGGCCGGGCGCCGCATCTTCATTTCAAGGTAAGTGCCGCTGGCTACCAACCGCTTGTCACGCAGATGTATGTGGACGGAGAGATGGAGAACGATGCGGATTTTGCCCTGTTGCGGGCAGGCAGCCAGGAAAACCGCGCGCGATTGATTGTCACGTTAGGTCGTACCAATAACACCGAAGAAGATTTTTGCGGGACCTTCGACATCGTGCTTGAGCACCTGAGAGAAACTTAGATGACATGTTCATTCTATAGGCCGACCGTTTCTGCCGGCTTTTAGATTTTTTAGCCCTTTGAGTAGTTGGAGAAATACCATGCTGTACCAAGTAAATATGACCGTGAACCTGCCGCCTGATATGCCGGTGGAGATTGCCGAAGAGATAAAGGGCAAGGAAAAAGCCTATGCCTTGGACCTGCAACGTCAGGGAAAATGGCTGCATCTTTGGCGAGTGGCCGGGCGGTATGAAAATCTCAGCATCTTCGATGTTGATAGCCACGATGAGTTGCATTCACTGCTCTCAGGCTTGCCGCTTTTTCCTTTCATGGATATTCGGGTTACCGCTCTTTCCCGGCATCCATCTGCTCTTAAATAACATCGACTGGAGGATGAGATCATGAAAACAGTTACCGTAGAGAACATCACCAATATCGTCATCGACGCAATGTCCGATGAGACCTCACCTCGATTGCGCGAAGTGCTCTCGGGCCTCATTACGCATATGCATGATTTTGCCCGCGAGGTTCAACTGTCCCATGATGAATGGTTGCTTGGCATTGATTTTTTGACCCGGGCGGCAAAGATGACCGATGATAAACGCAACGAATTTATTTTGATCTCGGATATTCTGGGTATGGAATCTCTGGTTGATGCAATCAGCCATGATGCCCAGGAAAACGAAACCGAATCGGCTGTATTGGGGCCGTTCTTCCGTGAAGGCGCTCCCGTTCTGCCTGCCGGGACGACAATTGCCCAGCGCGGCAGCAAGGATGGTCCCTCAGTTCTCGTGCGCGGCCGGATAACCGATAACAAGGGTGAGCCCGTGCCGGATGCTTTAATCGATGTGTGGGAAACCGGGCCCGAAGGGCTTTATGAACAACAGGACCCAAACCAACCCGAGATGAATTTGCGTGGTAGATTTCGCAGCGATGTCAATGGCGATTATCGTATTCAGGCGGTGCGCCCGGTAAGCTACCCAATTCCCTATGATGGGCCAAGTGGCGATCTGTTGCAACTGACCGGCCGCCATCCCTATCGCCCTGCCCATATTCATATGGTGATTGAGGCTGAGGGATATCGAAAGCTGGTGTCGCAGATCTATGACAGTGTTGATCAGTATCTCGAAAGCGACAGTGTTTTTGCCGTCAAGGGCTCTTTGATTGTCGACTTCAAACCTGCGCCTGAGGAATTAGGCGTTGAGTTTGTTGTCGATCACGATGTCACGCTCAAAGATGATGCGGCTGCACAGGTAGCGTAATATTTAAAGGGACTTTTTATGTCTGCCGTGAAATCTCACCTTTCGCCCCTCAGTCCCGATCACGGGCTTTTGATTAGGTCGATCTCGACCGAGATTATCGATATGCCGATTATTCGGGAGCACAAACTCTCGACCCTATCGGTTACCCATCAAAGTTACGTGCTGGTACGGGTTGTGACTGAAGATGGGGTTGAGGGCATCGGTGAGGCGGCAACTCTCGGCGGGCCGAGGTGGGCTGAGGAGGCGGTGGAAACCATCAGGGCAGTCATCGATGTCTATCTCGCTCCTAGCCTCATTGGCCATGCCATTAACCGGATACGGGCTGCCCGGCAGATAATGGATAAGGCGGCGAAACGAAATAACGCCGCCAAAGGTGCCGTTGAAACCGCACTGTTTGATGTCTTGGGCAAGGTTTTGGACTTGCCGGTGACGGATTTGCTGGGCGGGCGGGTCCGCGATCACATCCCGGTTCTCTGGGCCCTGGCTTCCGGTGATCCGGCCCAGGAAATCGAGGAAGCGCTAAGTCTTATCGAGTGCCGTCGGCATAGGGATTTTAAGGTTAAGATCGGCGCTCAGGCGCCGGTTGATGATATTGCCCGTTTGCAGAAAATAGCCGCCGGTCTTGTGGGCAAAGGTGACCTTAAGGTTATTGATGCTAACCAGGCGTGGGATGAAGCTACGGCGGATCGATGGATCCCGGCTCTTGAAGAAATCGGCATCGGATTGCTTGAACAACCCTTGCCGCACTGGAACCTGGCCGGAATGGCGCGGCTTGCTGCGCGTCACCGGCTGCCGATCCTGGCCGATGAAAGTGTGTTTTCCGCCCATGATGCTTTTCAGATTGCCGAGGCTGGCGCCGCAGATGCCGTCTCGCTCAAGCTGGTTAAACATGGCGGTCTTTTGGCCATGCAGGAGGTTGCGGCCATTGCCGGCAGCGCCGGGATTGGGGTTTATGGGGGCTGTCTTCTGGAAAGTGCGATCGGCACCGCGGCGCATTTGCATGTTTTTGCCAGTCTGTCTGATCTTGCCTGGGGCAGTGAAAGTTTTGGGCCGCTGATTTTGCGCGATGAGTTAACCGCTGAGCCGCTGCAATATGAAAATTTTGGCGTGGCCGTGCCTGCCGGGCCGGGCCTTGGCGTGGTTTTGGATGAAGACAAAGTTGCGCATTACCGCCGTGAAGGTTGAGAGTTTCCAGGATAGATTTTTGCAAAAGTAAATTCGGACAAATGACAAGGAAGTGATATTCTCATCTGACGTAATCAAAAAGAGAAAGCCCTCCATGTCCAATCCCTGCGTTATATGCATCGCCATTACCGGCTCGGTCCCGCAAAAGGCAGATAATCCGGCGGTGCCCATTACGGTTGAAGAACAGGTGGAAAGCACCCATGAAGCTGTTGAGGCGGGTGCCTCTCTTGCTCATTGTCATGTGCGCAATGATGACGGTTCGCCAAGTTCGGATCCCGAGAAGTTTTCGCGCCTTCTTGACGGGCTGCGCAAACATTGTCCCGGCCTTGCGGTACAGTTTTCAACCGGCGGCCGGTCTGGTGCCGGTGAAGCGCGCGGCGGTATGCTGCCACTCAAACCCGAAATGGCATCACTTGCCGTCGGCTCCAATAACTTTCCCACAAGGGTTTATGATAATCCGCCCGATCTTGTAGACTGGCTGGCCTCTGAAATGTTGACCTATGATGTTAAGCCGGAAATTGAAGCTTTCGACCTGAGCCATATTTTTCAGGCGGTTGCGATGGAAAAAGACGGCCGGTTGCAGGGACCGCTGCATGTTCAATTTGTCATGGGCGTGAAAAATGCCATGCCGGTTGACCGGGAAGTTTTTGAGTTTTACGTAAAGACGGTGCATCGGCTGATACCTGATGCGACCTGGTGCGGCGCTGGAATCGGGCGTCATCAATTGACGTTAAATGAGTGGTCACTGGAATTTGGCGGCCATACGCGCACCGGTCTTGAAGACAACGTGCGCCTCGATAAGGATACGCTTGCCCCTTCCAATGCAGCATTGGTAAAGCGGGTGGTGGATCTGTGCGAAAAATATGAACGTCCGATTGCCAATGTGCATCAGGCGCGCGCCATTCTGGGGTTGGCACCAGCTTCTTAAACTTAGAACATGATCAGTTCATATTGACTCCCAATTGAGAACAAAGTAAGAACATATGAGATTGATTAGAGGCTCATATGACGATTGCCGAGTTGCGAAAACTGATTGTGGATATTGAAAACAAGCCAGCTAAAACGCCGGGCACGACAGTGCCGGGTGATGAGTGCTTATGGTCTTTTGGTGTTGATGAAATTGACCAGGCCCTGCCGCATGCCCGGCTGTGCTCCCGGTCTTTCCATGATGTTTCGGCCGCCCATCCAACTGACCGGTCATCGGCATGCGGTTTTGCCATGGCGCTGTTATCAAGATTACCGGGTGAGGGTGATATTTTGTGGTGCCAGCTTGTGCCCGATGCTCAAGAATATGGCAGTCTTTATGGACCTGGCCTGCACTGGCTGGGAATTGATCCGGGCCGCATAATTCATGTTTGCGCGCGTTCACATAAGGACCTGGCCTGGGTGATGGAGGAGGCTGTGCGTTCAGCCGGCCTTAGAGCGGTTTTAAGTGAAGGACCTGCCCTTAATTTTACGGCGACCCGGCGATTGTCATTGGCGTGTGAAGAAGCTGCAACACCGTGCCTTTTTGTAAATTTGAATGGTGAGGCAGGGGCAAGTGCTGCTGCGACCCGCTGGCAGGTTAAAGCGGATGTTGGACCTGGTGATGGTGAGGGTATGTCGGGTCCAGGGACTGCGGCCTGGTCAATATCGCTTGTCCGCTGCCGTGGCGGGCAGCCGGGAAAATGGCATTTACATTGGGATTATGAGACGTTTTCTTTTCATATGGCTTCCCCGGTTCGCGGTGGAGAGATTTTTGCACGCCCGGCGGATACGGGCGACGTCGTTGCGTTTGGACGTGCTGGATGAGGATGTTCCTTTCTGTCTGGTTGAAACCGGTGGCAAGGGCATTCGCATTACAGCAATCAGCAAGGCGGCGGCGGGCCATGGCGTTAAAGTTGGTCAACCGCTAAATGATGCGCGGGCGATCTGCCCGCAACTTGCCTCTTATCCGGCAGATAGCCGGGCGGATATGGAGGGCCTTAAGTCTTTAGCGCAATGGTGTGATCGATATTCACCCTCTGTTTCTTTGATTGCACCGGATAGTATCGCCATCGATACCACGGGATGTGCCCACCTCTTCGGTGGAGAAGCTGCGCTGTTGCAAGATGTGATGAGGAGGCTGCAATGGATGAAGCTTACAGTTCGTACCGGGCTGGCCGAGACCCTAGCTGCTGCCCGGGCGATTGCTCTTTTTGCCGATATTAATGCCATCGGGGACCGAATTGTGCCGCATGGGCAGATCGCCGCTGCAACGAATGACCTGCCGGTAGAGGCTCTTGATCTTTGTTTTGATATAGTTGTTTTGTTGCGGCGTCTCGGTCTGAAAACAATTGGCGCGGTTGCTGCGGTCCCGCGTCATGCCTTGGCCCGGCGGTTTCAGTCAAAACAGGCGGCGGGAGATGTCTGCCTCAGGTTGGACCATCTGTATGGCAGACGTGGCCAAGCCTTTCAACCGCTCAAACCGGCTCCCCTCTACCGCGCGCGCATGGGATGCAATGATCCGATCCTGGACATTGTCAGCCTGGAATATGGATTGGGTTATTTGTTGAACGATCTGGTCCGCCAGCTTGAAGGCGATGGTGTTGGTGTCAGGACACTCACCCTGACAGCCTGCCGGGTTGACGGTAGTACACGTGCGGTTCAGGCCGGGCTTAGCAGACCCAACAGAAATCCGTCTCATCTGCAAAGGCTGCTTAAAGAACGGCTTGAGCAGATTGATCCGGGCGAAGGCATTGATACGCTTATTCTGTCTGCGGATGCCGTGCAGGTTTTTGATCCGCGTCAGAAAAATCTGGATGGAACCAGTACTCTAAAAAGCGAAGAGACGTCAGTTCTAATTGACCGGCTGGCAAATCGTCTGGGGGCAAAAAATGTCTACCGCACGATACCGGTCGAAAGCCATATTCCCGAGCGCGCGCAAAAACCTGTTGCGGTTAACGATCGAACGGTCTGGTTAGAACACAGCATAAAACCGGATCGCCCGTTTCGTCTTCTGGCTCGCCCCGAAACCATATCCGCCATTGCTGAAGTGCCCGATGGTCCACCGCTTCAATTTATCTGGCGTCGGATTATCCGCCGGGTTGTACATGCCCGGGGGCCGGAGCGAATTGCTCCGGAATGGTGGCTTCAGGGTGCAGCTGATGACGAGGTTCGGGATTATTATGAGGTTGAGGATACACAAGGTCATCGTTACTGGCTTTATCGGGCGGGACTTTATCAAGATCCGGTGCGCAAGGGGCCGCCCTTATGGTTCATGCATGGTTTGTTTGCCTAAGGAAATGTTATGGTTGAATATGCGGAACTTCAGGTAACGACGAATTTCAGTTTTTTGCGTGGTGCCTCTCATCCTGAAGAACTGGTGGCCACCGCCAAAGACCTCGGGTTATCCGCACTTGCCATTACAGATCGTAACTCCCTGGCGGGCATCGTGCGGGCACATCTGGCTGCGAAGGATGCAGGTTTAAGACTGATCATCGGCTGCCGTTTAGACCTTATCGAGAATATAAGCGTTTTGTGCTATCCGCACAGCCGGCAGGCTTATGGCCGCTTATGCCGGCTTTTAACCCGCGGGAAAAGGGCGGCACCCAAAGGCGAATGTCATATCAATCTAAGCGACCTTGTTGAATTTAGTGAAGATCAAAGCCTGATTGTTATTGCTCCCGATGTTCTTGATGCCTCTTTTGCCGCCGCCCTCAAACGGCTTGTGGTAGCCTGTCCGGGGAATGTCTGGCTTGCCGCAGATTACCTTTATCGCAATGATGACCGGCGGCGGCTTGTACAGATCGACCGGATGTCGAACCAATATGGCACGCCCCTGGTTGCGACAAATGATGTGCATTACCATGTGCCTGCTCGCCGGCCCCTGCAGGATGTTGTCACCTGTATTCGGGAAAAATGCCGGATTATAGAAGCGGGGTTCAAGCTGGCGGCCAATGCTGAGCGGCATCTAAAACCCGCTGGCGAGATGTTCCGTCTTTTCAAAGGGCATGAAGACGCGCTTTTGCGCACCGTTAGGATTGCTGAAAAGTGCCGATTTTCGCTTGATGAACTGGCCTATGAATATCCGGACGAAACCGTTCCCCCGGGCATGACGCCGCAGGATTATCTTACCGAACTGACCTGGAAAGGAGCGGACTGGCGTTATCAGAATAAAATACCAAAAAAGGTTCGCAAGACATTGCTCAAGGAATTGGCATTAATCGAGAAACTGGATTATGCGCCCTATTTTTTGACGGTTTATGACATTGTTCATTACGCCCGGTCAGTGGGCATTCTTTGCCAGGGCCGGGGGTCGGCGGCTAATTCCGCTATTTGTTATTGCATTGGTGTTACCTCTGTTGATCCGGCTAAAATAAATCTGTTGTTTGAGCGTTTTATATCGGAAGCACGCAAGGAGCCCCCTGATATTGATGTTGATTTTGAACACGAACGCCGCGAAGAGGTCATTCAATATATCTATCAACGGTACGGTCGCCACCGGGCCGGTCTGACGGCAACGGTTATTACCTATCGACAGCGCAGTGCGGTTCGTGAAGTCGGCAAGGTCATGGGCTTGAGCGAAGATGTTACCGGCGCTCTGGCGCGAACGGCGTGGGGCTCGACGTCAGCCAGTGTCGACCAGGAGAAAGTTGTAGAAGCCGGTCTTGATCTTAACGATCCTCATCTGGCGCAAACGATTGAACTTACCAAACAGCTGATGGGTTTTCCCCGCCACCTTTCCCAGCACGTCGGCGGGTTTGTGCTGACACAAGGACCTTTGGAAGAAACCGTTCCTATCGGTAATGCGGCGATGGATGAGCGCACATTCATCGAATGGGACAAGGATGATATCGACGCGCTTAAAATCCTTAAGGTCGATGTGCTTGGCCTTGGCATGTTGAGTTGCATTCGTAAATGCTTTGATCTGATCAGCACATGTCATAAGCGCGAGTATAATCTGGCAAGCTTGCCGCAGGAGGATCCGGCCGTATACCGCATGTTGCAAAAAGCCGATGCGATTGGGGTTTTTCAGGTTGAAAGCCGTGCGCAAATGAATATGTTGCCGCGCCTCAAACCGGAAAAATTCTATGACCTGGTAATTGAAGTGGCAATCGTCCGGCCCGGGCCAATTCAAGGAGATATGGTGCATCCTTATCTGCGCCGCCGGGACGGTCTTGAAGCGGTTGAATATCCATCACCCAGCCTTGAGCATGGCCCGCCGGATGAACTGGAACGTATTTTGGGGCGAACGCTTGGGGTGCCGCTGTTTCAGGAACAGGCCATGCAGATTGCTATTGATGCGGCAAAATTTTCGTCCGATGAAGCCAATCAGCTTCGCCGCGCCATGGCAACTTTTAGAAGACTGGGCACGATTGGCACGTTGCAGGAAAAGCTCATTGGCCGGTTGGTGGCACGCGGTTATGAGCCGGATTTTGCCTTGCGCTGTTTTGAACAGATCAAGGGATTTGGCGATTATGGTTTTCCCGAAAGCCATGCGGCCAGTTTTGCGCTGCTGGCTTATGTTTCCGCCTGGATCAAATGTCATTACCCGGAGGTTTTTTGCGTTGGCTTACTTAATTCACAGCCTATGGGTTTTTATGCACCAGCGCAGATTGTCAGGGATGCCCGCGAACATAATGTCGAGGTGCGTAGCGTTGATATCAACCATTCCGAATGGGATAATACGCTTGAAAAACGTGAAAACGGTACATGGGCTGTCCGTCTAGGGTTCCGCCAGGTTGATGGCTTGCGAAGCGATGCCGCCGAAAAGATTGTTAAGGCGCGCCGAATAAAGCGATTTGAAGATATGGCGCAGATTCACAAACAAACGGCTGTTTCGGTGAAAATTCTTGAGCGTCTGGCATCTGCCGATGCTTTCCGGTCATTGGGTATGGACCGGCGCCAGGCGCTGTGGCAGGTTCGAAATCTGATAGATGCACCGGAGCTTCCTTTGTTTGACCACGCAAA
>JAJFHR010000083.1 GCA_021775515.1 Hyphomicrobiales bacterium
TGACAGACTGGCATGGCCGAGGAGTTCCTGAACCGCGCGCAAATCACCTCCGGCACCCAAAAGATGGGTGGCAAAGCTGTGGCGCAGAGCATGTGGTGTTGCCGTTTCAGGTAGCGCCAGGGCTCCTCTCAGACGGGCGACAGCGAGTTGAATAATCCTGGGATTAAGGCGTCGACCACGGGTGCCGACAAACAGGGGACCCTCGGCGGTTAGTACATGGGGGCAAAGGTCGAGATATTTAACGATAGCTGCACGGGCCACCGGCAATACAGGTACCTGACGCGCCTTTCCGCCTTTGCCGGTTATATTCAAAACCTGATGTTCCGGTTTTATCGGTGCTTCTTGCAACGACAGGCTCAAGGCTTCGGAGATGCGCAAGCCACAGCCGTACAGCAGCGTGAGAACGGCGCAATCGCGAGCTGAAATCCAGTTGGACCGGCTGGGGCCTGCGACCTCAGGTTCGAGTAAAGCGAGTTTCTTGGCAGCCTCAATACTCAGTGGCTTGGGCACAGAATGCGCGAGTTTAGGGCTTCTTATTGCTGCCAGCGCCGGGTTGGTCAACGTGCCTTTTTTTTCCAGGAAACGGTAAAGAGATTTAATCGAAGACAGGTTGCGGGCGATAGTGCGGCTTGAAACCCCGGTTCGCCTGCGGCTGGCCAGAAAGGCTCTGAAATCGCTGGCGGCAAGATTTGCAAGATCGCCAATTGATACCGCGCCGGCCAGGTGATCAAAAAGAAACTCCAGAAATTGCTCAATGTCGCGGGTATAGGCTTCAACGGTTTTTTCAGCCACGCGCTTTTCGGTTACAAGATAGCGCAGCCACGCGACAATCTCGCCCGAGGCATCCGGTCCGGCGTAGGTGAATTTTATCAGTGCTTTTGTCATCATTACCCGGTTTGTGTCTCAACCATCACACAACGCAGGGTACGCGGTAAAACTAAACGATTGTTTGACCGGTTTTTTTCCAATCAGACAAAAAGGCCGTTAACCCTTTATCGGTGAGCGGATGCTGGGCGAGGCTTTTGAGGACCGCCGGGGGTATGGTCGAGACATCGGCGCCAGCCATGGCTGCTTCTTTAACGTGAGCAGGTGAGCGAATTGATGCTGCCAGAATTTCTGTCTTCAGGGCATCATAATTATCAAAAACGATACGAATTTCCTCAATCAGCTCCATGCCAATAAGGCCAATATCATCAAGGCGCCCGATGAACGGTGAAATGAATGTAGCTCCGGCTTTTGCCGCCAACAATGCCTGGTTGGCGCTGAAACACAAGGTCACATTGACCATGGTTCCTTCGGAAGAAAGCGTGCGGCAGGCTCTTAGCCCATCCCAAGTCAGGGGCACTTTAACAGCAACGTTTTTGGCGATCCCCGCAAGCGCTCGGCCCTCGCTTATCATCGCTTCAGTTTCTATTGCCGCAACTTCCGCACTTACCGGTCCTTCGACAATCGAGCATATCTCGGCAATCACCTCCTTGAAATCCCGTCCTGATTTAGCAACAAGTGACGGGTTGGTTGTAACCCCGTCAACCATTCCGGTATCTGCAAGTTCACGGATTTCGTTTATTTCGGCGGTATCGATAAAAAATTTCATAATCGAGGTCTTTTTCTCTAAGAGCCAGCCTGGCGGATACCCGATCAGGACGGGCAAAATTATGCGAATCAAGCCAGACGTTGTTATCGCTGGCGGACACTGTCATTTTAGGCGGCAAATTTCAATGATTTAAGATGTAAACCACCGGGGCAATGTGTGCATATAGATATCCGATGACTTAAGATGGCAGTTGATGGCGAAGATGGGAACAGGAGAAGATGTTTGTGTGCAGGTATTGCTGCCGCTTGCTCTTCCTATGGCCTATTCCTATCTGGCGGATGTCCGCCTGGGGCTTGTGCCGGGGCACTATGTTCGTGTGCCGTTGGGGCCCCGGGAGATGGTTGGGGTTGTTTGGTCAATTGAAGACGATGGCCGTGAAGCGGAAGAGCAGCCGAAAATTTCCCGCGAAAGACTGAAGTATGTTGCCGAACGCTTTGATACGCCGCCGATGCCGGATGTTCAGCGCCAATTTGTTGACTGGGTTGCAGCTTATACCGTGAGTGCGCCCGGTGCAGTTTTGCGCATGTGCCTGCGGTCCACCGAAGCACTTTCGCCGCCAAAACCCCAGATTGGATACCGCACAGGTGGCGTGGAACCTGTCCGGTTAACCCCACAGCGGCTGCGGGTTTTAAAAGCGGCTGAGGGCGGTTTGTTATGGCGACCTGCTGATCTGGCGGAAATGGCGGGTGTGACAGCCGGCGTGGTGCGCGGGCTTATTGAGGCTGGTACATTAGTGGGTGAAACCCTGCCTCCTTTGGAGGTTTTTGAAAAACCCGAACCGCGGGCACATCAGGTGTTATTGTCGAGCGAACAGGCCGAGGCCGCACGAGTGTTGCGGTCCCAGGTTGCGGCTCGAAAATACTGCGTGACCCTTCTCGACGGGGTAACGGGCTCGGGCAAAACCGAAGTTTATTTCGAAGCGATTGCCGCAACACTGGAAAGAGGCAAGCAGGCATTGTTATTGCTGCCTGAAATTGCCCTGACTAAGGGGTTTTTGCAAAGGTTTGAAAAGCGCTTCGGGGTTCGTCCGGCCGAATGGCATTCAGGATTGACGGCAAGTGCGCGGCAACGGGTATGGCGGGGGATTGCCCTGGGCCAAGCCCGGGTGGTCGTGGGCGCCCGTTCCTCTTTATTTCTGCCGTTTAGCGATCTTGGATTGATTGTGGTTGATGAAGAACATGACGCCGCCTTCAAACAGGAAGACGGGGTGATCTATCATGCCCGTGATATGGCGGTTGTGAGAGGCGCGCTGGGAGATTTTCCGGTCGTGTTGAGTTCGGCGACACCGGGGCTGGAGACGCTGGTAAATGTTGATAGCGGCCGATATAAATCCGTTCAGCTCACCAGACGTCATGCCGGGGCAAGTTTTCCTGCTGTAGAAATTATCGATCTTAAATCCGATGGCCCTGAGCCACATAAGTGGATTGCGCCACGTCTGGTTTCAGCAATAGCCGAAACTTTGGGCAACGGCGAGCAGGCGTTGTTGTTTTTGAACAGACGAGGATATGCTCCCCTTACACTGTGCCGGTCGTGTGGCTACCGGTTTAAATGTCCGGACTGTGATGCCTGGCTGGTGGAGCATCGTTTTCGCCGCCAGTTGCATTGTCATCACTGCGGATTTCACAACGCCCGGCCAGAAGAATGTCCGGCGTGTCATGCCGAAGCCTCCCTGGTTGCCTGTGGTCCTGGTGTGGAACGGATTGCGGAAGAAGCGGTGGAACTTTTTCCCGAAGCTCGCTTAAGTATTTTGTCGAGCGATATGACGCGGGGGCGAACTCTAAGCGAAATGATCACCGATATTGCTGAACGCAAGGTCGATCTTATTATCGGCACGCAGTTGGTCGCGAAAGGCCACCATTTCCCCGGTCTGACACTTGTTGGGGTAATTGATGCGGATATCGGTTTTGGTCAGGGCGATCCGCGAGCGGCCGAGCGGACCTATCAAATTTTGCGTCAGGTTGCCGGACGGGCCGGGCGCGAGGATTTGCCCGGGCGTGCCTTGCTCCAGACCTATGCACCGGAACATCCTGCTATCGAGGCGCTGGTGAAAGGTGATCGCGCAGCATTTTATGACTATGAGCGCGAAATTCGTGATCGCTCAGGCTTTCCGCCGTTTGGCCGGCTGGCCAGTATTATCCTTTCAGGCCCATCGCAGCCAGGGGTCGAAAGATTTGCCAAATCGCTGGCCCGCGTTGCGCCCCTGGCAGAAGGCGTTCGCGTTTTGGGGCCCGCGCCTGCACCTATTGCCGTGATCCGCGGGCGGCACCGCTACAGACTGCTGGTTAAAACCAAGCGGGATTTCAATATGCAGAAATATCTCTCTCAATGGCTACATCCTGTTAAAGTGCCCTCAAACCTTAGGCTTTCAATTGATATTGACCCGCAAAGTTTTTTCTAAGTGGACATATTGAAAAAAAGGACTGAATTTGTGCATTCAAGCCAAGGGTCTATGTTGCATGGCTCAATCATGTGTGATAGAGCATGCGCGGCAGCTGGGTTGGGAAGCTCGAACCAGCTTTTGTGACAAATCAAAAACGTCATGTATTCAATCGTTTAACCGTAAATCGCGGTGTAAATTTTTGGACGACCTTTGAGAGAAAGTTCTAAGTGGCAGGACAAGACCCCATTTTAGCTGGAATGCCGGGACGGTATGCGACGGCACTTTTCGAGCTGGCGCAGGAAGGCAAGGCGTTGGAAAAGGTGGCCAAGGACCTTGATCAGATACGGGCCATGCTGGAGGGCAGTAGTGACCTGGATCGACTGGTTAAAAGCCCCGTCTTTTCCACAGATGAACAAAGCCGGGCGTTGGGGGCTGTTTTTAAAAAGGTCAAAATATCTAAATTGACTGCGAATTTTGTCGGTCTGATTACATCAAACCGCAGACTTTTTGCTATAGGCGACATGATAAAAGCCTATGCAATGTTGTTGGCGCAGCACCGCGGAGAAATCACGGCTGAAGTTACTTCCGCCGCCAAACTTTCGGTCAAACAGGTGAACACCGTAAAGTCTGAATTGAAAGCTTTGGTCGGTCGTGACGTAAAGCTTGATGCATATGTTGACCCGTCTTTGCTGGGTGGCCTGATTGTCAAGGTCGGTAGCAGGATGGTCGATAATTCACTTAAAACCAAGTTGGATAGCTTGAAAATCGCCATGAAAGAGGTTGGCTGATGGATATAAAAGCTGCGGAAATTTCCGCAATTTTAAAAGAACAGATCAAAGGTTTCGGTAAAGAGGCGAAGGTCTCGGAAATCGGACAGGTTTTGTCGGTTGGTGATGGTATCGCCCGTATTTACGGCCTCGATAATGTGCAGGCCGGTGAAATGGTCGAATTTCCCGGCGGCATACGCGGCATGGCGCTTAATCTGGAAGTGGATAATGTCGGCGTTGTTATTTTCGGCTCTGACAAGGACATCAAGGAAGGTGATACGGTCAAGCGCACCGGTGCCATCGTGGATGTGCCGGTCGGAAAAGAATTGCTTGGACGCGTTGTTGATCCGCTGGGTAATCCGATTGATGGCAAGGGCCCGATCAAAGCTAAACAGCGCAGCGTGGTTGACGTTAAGGCGCCGGGTATTTTGCCGAGGAAGTCTGTGCATGAACCGATGCAGACCGGTCTGAAATCCATTGATGCCCTTATTCCTGTAGGCCGTGGCCAGCGTGAATTGATTATTGGTGACCGCCAGACCGGAAAAACCGCCATTGTCCTGGACACAATTCTCAATCAGAAATCTGTTAACGACACAGATGATGAAAGTCAGAAACTTTATTGTGTCTATGTCGCGGTGGGTCAGAAGCGCTCAACTGTCGCTCAGTTTGTCAAGGTGCTGGAAGAAAATGGTGCCTTGGAATATTCCATCATCGTTGCCGCAACCGCTTCCGAGCCGGCACCACTTCAGTTTATTGCGCCGTTTGCCGGTTGTGCGATGGGTGAATATTTCCGCGACAACGGCATGCACGCCCTGATTTCCTACGATGATCTGTCGAAACAGGCCGTGGCTTATCGTCAGATGTCACTGTTGCTGCGCCGCCCGCCGGGGCGTGAGGCCTATCCTGGTGATGTGTTTTATCTTCATAGTCGTTTGCTGGAACGTTCAGCCAAGCTGAATGAAGATCATGGCTCAGGGTCGATGACAGCCTTACCGGTGATCGAAACCCAAGCGAATGATTTGTCCGCCTATATTCCAACCAACGTGATTTCCATTACAGATGGTCAGATCTTCCTTGAAACTGATCTGTTCTACCAGGGCATTCGCCCGGCGGTGAACGTCGGTCTGTCGGTTTCCCGGGTGGGATCTGCAGCACAGGTTAAGGCGATGAAACAGGTTGCCGGTCCGATTAAAGGTGAGTTGGCGCAATATCGGGAAATGGCGGCCTTTGCCCAGTTCGGTTCCGATCTGGATGCAGCAACCCAACGGATGCTTAATCGCGGCGCGCGATTGACCGAATTGTTGAAACAGGGCCAGTTCTCACCCTTGAAGGTTGAAGAGCAGGTTGTGGTTATTTATACCGGTGTGAGAGGCTATCTCGACAACATTGATGTCAGTGAAGTTGGCCGCTTTGAAGAAGAGTTTCTGCGGTTTATGCGTGATGATCACAGTGATCTGCTGGATACGATCCGGAAAGAGCGTGAGCTGTCGGATACCACGTCTGAAAAGCTCAAGTCGATTGTGGATGGCTTTTCCAAGTCGTTTTCCTGAGGCCTGATTAAGTAGCGTTTGAGAGATTAAGGACACGGCATAGATGGCCAACCTCAAAGAACTCAAAGACCGCATTGCCAGCGTTACGGCAACGCAAAAGATTACACGGGCGATGCAGATGGTGGCGGCCGCCAAATTGCGCCGTGCACAAGAAGCGGCCCTGGCGGCGCGGCCTTATTCTGAGCGTATGAACCAGGTTTTGAGTAATCTTGCCAATGGCAATGCAAGTGCAGAAGGTGCACCTAAGCTTCTGGCTGGTACTGGCAAGGACGCCACACACCTTCTGGTTGTTGCTACTTCCGAGCGCGGGCTGTGCGGCGGATTTAATTCCTCAATTGTGAAAATTGCGCGTGAAAAGGCAGTTTCGCTGATGAGCGCGGGCAAGACAGTCAAAATACTCTGTGTCGGCAAAAAGGGCCACGACGTCCTCAAGCGCCAGTATTCTCAGCAGATAGTGGACCTGGTTGAGCTTCGCGGCGTCAAGAATGTCGGGTTTGTTAATGCTCTGGAAATTGGCAGCAAGGTTCTTGAGATGTTTGAGGCCGGTGAATTTGATGTCTGCACTTTATATTTTGCCGAATTCAAATCGGTGATCGAGCAGATACCCACGGCTTTACAGCTAATTCCTGCACAGATCAGTTCTGATAATAAGGCTGAGGCTTCTGCCCCTAATACTTCTGGTGCGTGTTATGAATATGAACCGGAAGAAAATGAAATTTTGGAAGTTTTGCTGCCGCGCAATGTGAATGTCCAGATTTTTCGTGCTCTCTTGGAAAACTCTGCCAGTGAGCAGGGTGCCCGCATGAGTGCGATGGATAGCGCAACGCGCAATGCCGGTGAAATGATTGAAAAACTGACGTTGACCTATAACCGGTCGCGGCAGGCGAAAATTACGACTGAATTAATTGAAATTATTTCCGGGGCCGAAGCGCTCTAGATTTTTTAAGAAAACGAGGACTAACAACATGGCCAAGAAAAAGGTTGTTGGACAAATAACACAGGTAACAGGTGCCGTTGTTGATGTGCGCTTTGATGAACATCTGCCCGCAATTTTTAATGCCCTGGAAACCGATAACCACGGTACCCGGCTGGTATTGGAAATAGCCCAGCATCTGGGTGAAAATACGGTTCGGACCATTGCAATGGACTCGTCCGAAGGTTTGGTTAGAGGCCAGGAAGTCATCGATACCGGGGCACCGATTTCCATTCCGGTTGGCGAAGAAACCCTTGGCCGCATCATGAATGTGATCGGCGAACCTGTTGATGAAGCAGGTCCGGTGAAAACCAAGGTCAAAAGGGCTATCCATCAAGATGCTCCCGAATTTGTTGAGCAATCAACGGAAGCTGAAATTCTGGTAACCGGCATTAAGGTTGTTGACCTTCTCGCACCTTATGCAAAAGGCGGTAAAATCGGTCTGTTTGGCGGTGCTGGTGTTGGTAAAACCGTTTTGATTATGGAATTGATCAACAACGTGGCCAAGGCGCATGGCGGATACTCGGTATTTGCTGGCGTGGGTGAGCGGACCCGAGAAGGTAACGACCTTTACTGGGAGATGATTGAAAGCGGCGTGAACAAAGAAGGCGGGGGCGAAGGCTCTAAATGTTCTCTTGTTTATGGTCAGATGAATGAACCTCCCGGCGCGCGTGCGCGCGTGGCCTTGTCTGGTCTAACCGTGGCGGAACATTTCCGCGAAGAAGGCCAAGATGTGCTGTTTTTCGTAGATAACATATTCCGCTTTACCCAGGCGGGTTCAGAAGTGTCTGCTCTATTGGGTCGTATCCCCTCTGCGGTGGGTTATCAGCCAACTTTGGCGACCGACATGGGTACAATGCAGGAGCGGATCACCTCGACGCATAAAGGGTCAATTACCTCTGTGCAGGCGATTTATGTGCCGGCCGATGATTTGACTGACCCAGCACCTGCCACCTCTTTTGCCCATCTGGATGCAACAACGGTGTTGTCGCGGGCAATTTCGGAAAAAGGTATTTACCCGGCTGTGGATCCGCTGGATTCAACGTCGCGCATGCTTGATCCGCGCATTATCGGTGATGAGCATTATGAAGTAGCCCGCCAGGTGCAGGAAATTCTGCAACGCTATAAAGCTCTGCAGGATATCATTGCCATTTTGGGTATGGATGAATTGTCAGAAGATGACAAACTGGTTGTGGCGCGTGCCCGTAAGATTGAGCGCTTTTTATCTCAGCCGTTTTTTGTCGCTGAGGTCTTTACCGGATCACCCGGCGTGCTGGTTGACCTGGCTGACACAATCAAAGGCTTTAAGGGACTGTGCAACGGTGATTATGACCATCTGCCGGAAGCAGCCTTTTATATGGTCGGCTCAATTGACCAGGCGGTTGAGAAGGCCGAAAAACTTGCAGCCGAGGCTGCCTAATTCGTTCCGCTTTAAGGATCAAGTGACGCACAATGGCGCAATTGCTTAAATTTGAACTGGTCTCACCTGAACGGCTTTTGCGTTCGGGTGAAGTGCAGGAAGTGATCGTCCCGGGCTCTGAAGGTGAGTTTACGGTTCTGCCGATGCATGCGCCGGTGTTATCAACACTCAAGACGGGTGTGATTAGGTTCAAGGACGAAGGTGGGGCAGAATTTCGGGTTTTTGTGCGTGGCGGATTTGCTGAAGTCGTGGACAATGGGCTTATTATCTTGGCTGAAACCGCGATTCCCATGGAAGAACTTGATCAGGACCGCCTGTCGCAGGAAATTCGCAACTCTCAAGAAGATGTTGCAGACGCCGAGGACGATGAAACTCGCGCCAAGGCCCAGCAGGCCCTGGATCATCTGCAACAGCTGCAGGCCTCGCTCTAAGCTTTGAGCATAAACTTTAACGTCGATGCGAAGTGTATCTTGACGCGGCTGGTAATGCGAGTATAGTGCGCCGCGAAACGGAGCAGTTTTTACTGTTGCCGGGAAATTTAGTATGCGCTGCCCGAGGCCCAAAACGGTTCTCAGACAAACCCAAAGTCCGCTTGATTGCGGCGCCACAGGGCGCGGAAAATGAAGGATCGAACAAATGTTCGCAGTCATTAAGACTGGTGGCAAACAGTATAAAGTTGCCGAAAATGATATTCTTGCCATTGAAAAATTAAGTGGAGATGCTGGCGACAGTATCGAATTTTCCGATGTTCTCATGGTTGGCGTTGAGGGGAATCTGGAAATTGGCTCGCCGCTGGTGAGCGGTGCGATGGTCGCGGCAAAGGTCGTCCGCCAGACCCGCGGTAAAAAAATTGTTGTATTTAAAAAGAAGCGCCGGAAAAATTATCGCCGCAAAGCGGGTCACAAGCAGGATTTGACGCTTGTGGAGATTACAGAAATTCTGACAGGCGGGAAAAAACCATCGAAAGCTAAAGCTGCGGCAAAGTCAGAGGCAAAAAAACCGGCTAAAAAGACACCGGCAGCCGAAGCAAAAAAAGCAGATGATAAGCCGACAAAAGAGGCAACCGCCTTGTTTGAGGCACCTGCCGGTGATGGAGATGATCTGAAGAAAATTTCTGGTGTCGGGCCGGCGTTGGAAAAGAAGCTTCACGCGCTTGGCATTACAACCTATGCTCAGATTGCAGCTTTTAGCAAAGCCGACATTGACAGGGTTGACGACGAACTGAGTTTTAAAGGCCGGATTGAGCGCGAAGATTGGCTGTCTCAAGCCAAAAAGCTTGACGAAGATAAATAGACCTGGTCTTAGAAGATTTTGAGGGAGCCTAAAAATGGCACATAAAAAAGCAGGCGGTTCATCGCGTAACGGCCGTGATTCCGAAGGACGCAGGCTAGGCGTAAAAAAATATGGCGGTGAAGCTGTCATCGGCGGCAACATCATTATTCGCCAGCGCGGCACCAAGTGGCATCCCGGCCAGAACGTTGGCATGGGCAAGGATCACACGATTTTCGCTTTGATGCCGGGTAATGTCCAGTTTAAGACCTCGCGCGGTGGACGGACATATGTCTCTGTCGTCCCGGCAACCGAGGCTGCTGAATAACCGACGGGGTTAAATCCGCCGGTGTCCCAATCCCGGTGGAAAGCTAACGCATGAAGATTGAAGGGAGATGGGGCACCATCTTCCTTTTCTTTTTTGCGAGCTCGATTAATGACAGGCAACCGCTTAAATCTACCTCTGGAAACCGGCAGACTTGTTTTGCGCGAACTGCGCTTCAGTGATGCAGCAACGATTGAAACCTATGTCAGTGATGCAGATGTGGCTTGCATGACCGCCAGCATTCCTCACCCTTACCCTGAGGGAAATGCGTTGGTGTTTCTGCACGAGGTTATCCCTGAGTATGAAAGCGGCAAGTCGTTCGGGAGTGCGATAGTTCTTAAGGAAGACGGTGAGGATCTGATTGGAACAATCGAAGTGAGCGGATTAACCGGGAAGGAGCCGGAGGTCAGCTATTGGTTGGGCAAACCATTTTGGGGTCAGGGTCTGATGAGTGAGGCACTTGCTGCGATTGTCGGGATGGTATTTTCAAACTCAAGCCATAAAACACTTTATGCGCGCACGGATTTGAATAATGAAGCCTCAAAAAAAGTTTTGTTGAAGGCAGGATTTGTTGAGGCGGGAATTGGCAGGTGTGTTACCCCGGCGCGCGAGGAATGCAGTGTTGCCGCCAATCTGTTTGAACTTCAGTATGAGCGCTGGGCCGACCGGCAGGAATGAGCAATAGAGAATGAAGTTTCTGGACCAGGCGAAAGTTTATATTCGATCAGGCAATGGCGGAAAGGGTTGCCTGAGTTTTCGCCGAGAGAAATATATAGAATTTGGCGGACCCGACGGCGGTGACGGCGGGCGTGGCGGAGATGTTTGGGTCGAATGTGTTGATGGCCTGAACACCTTGATTGATTATCGCTATCAGCAACATTTCAAGGCCAAGACAGGGATGCATGGTATGGGAAAAAACCGTACCGGCGCCAAGGGGGCGGATGCTGTTTTAAAGGTGCCCGCAGGAACGCAGGTTTATGCCGAGGACGGCGAAACCCTGATTGCCGATTTTACCGTACCCGGCATGCGAAAACGCTTGGCGACAGGGGGCAACGGCGGCTTTGGCAATACACGTTTTAAAAGCGCTACCAATCAGGCCCCGCGGCGGGCAAATCCCGGTGAACCCGGCGAAGAAATGACCCTCTGGCTGCAACTGAAGCTTATTGCGGATGCCGGTCTGGTGGGATTGCCCAACGCTGGGAAATCGACGTTTCTCGCCGCTGTGACCGCCGCGAAACCCAAAATTGCGGATTATCCCTTCACGACATTGACGCCCAATCTTGGTGTGGTCCGGCACGGGACGCGGGAATTTGTGCTTGCGGATATACCGGGATTGATAGAAGGCGCACATGAAGGTCTGGGATTGGGTGACCAGTTTTTAGCTCATATTGAGCGTTGCAGCGTAATTTTGCATCTGGTCGACGGGACGCAGGAGGATGTTCAACAGGCCTATCGGACTATTCGCCGCGAACTTGAAAACCATGGTGATATTCTGGCAAAAAAACCGGAAATTCTGGCTCTTAACAAGTGTGATACTTTGCAGGAGGATGAACGGAAAGAAAAAGCAGCCAGCCTAGCTGCTGCATCCGGGAAAGAAGTTCTAATACTTTCAGGCGTATCTGGTGAAGGTCGCGATCGGGTTTTGAATGAACTCCTGATACTTATTGAAGAAAAAAGAGAGGCTGAAGCCCAGGAAAAAAAATCCAGTGATCAGGGGGAGGAAAAATGGCAGCCCTGAAAACGCCGCTGACCGGGGCAAAGCGGATCGTCATTAAAATAGGCTCTTCTCTGCTGGTTGATCAAGACAGTGGTGAACTAAAGAGCGCCTGGTTGTCTGCCCTTGCCGATGATATCGCTCAGCTCAAGGCACGGGGACAGGAGGTGTTGATTGTATCCTCCGGTGCTATAGCTTTGGGCAGGCGGGTCTTAGGCTCCAAGCCGGGTGTATTGAAGCTGGAAGAAGACCAGGCTGCTGCTGCGATCGGACAGGTGCATCTGGCGCATGCCTTTCAGGAAGCTTTGGACCAACGGGATATTGTTGCAGCCCAGATACTTGTCACTCTGGGCGATACGGAAGAAAGGCGGCGCTATCTCAATGCCCGCAATACCATCACAACGCTTTTGCGTATTGGGGCTGTTCCGGTAATTAATGAAAATGATACCGTGGCGACCAGTGAAATCCGATATGGTGATAATGATCGCCTGGCAGCACGGGTAACATCGATGATTAGTGCGGATTGCTTGGTATTATTGTCAAACGTTGCCGGTCTCTATAACCGGCCACCTGATATTGATGCTGCCGCTGAGATTGTTAAAGAAGTAAAACAGATAACACCGGAAATCGAGGCCATGGTGTCAGGGGAAATCAGCACCATGGGGAAAGGCGGCATGGCAACCAAACTTGTCGCCGCTCACATCGCCATGGGTGCGGGAGCATATATGGCGATTGCCGACGGGACTAAATCGCATCCGCTGATGGCAATTGAAAATGGCGATCCGTGCACCTGGTTTTTACCCTCAGCAACACCCATGGCAGCGCGTAAAAAATGGATAGCCGGTTCGCTGGAGCCGCGCGGCAGGATCGTCATTGATGAAGGAGCCGTCAAAGCGCTGAAATTGGGTAAAAGTCTGCTTCCCGCCGGTATAAGATCAGTTGAAGGATCATTCGGCCGTGGCGATGCGGTGGTGATTACCTCACCGGAAGGCTATGAGTTGGCCCGTGGCCTATCGGCCTATGATGATGGTGATACGCGGTTAATCCAGGGACACAAAAGCAGTGAAATTGAGGGAATTTTGGGCTATCGTGGTCGTACCGAGATGGTTCACCGTGATGATTTGGTGTTAACAAAAGGATCAAACCATGAGTTTGGCTGAGGGCACAGGCGCTGAATTGACAGGCGACAACGACAATGTATTCAGCGATATGCTGGACCTTGGCCGTTCAGCACGTGCTGCCGCCCGAGAATTGGCACTGGCTTCTTGTGAAGAAAAAAACCAAGCCTTATTGGCGATGGCCAAAAATATCAGAAATGATGCAGAGGTTATTTTAAGCGCCAATAAAATTGATCTTGAACGCGCGCGCGGCAATCGCATGACGGAAGCGTTTATTGACCGGTTGACGCTAACGCCGGACCGTATCGAGCAAATGGCTAAGGCGGTTGAAGCGATAGCAGAATTAGACGATCCTATCGGTTCTGTTATTACGACATGGGACAGACCAAACGGGCTTAATATTACGCGCATTCGCGTTCCCATCGGTGTGATTGGTATTATTTATGAAAGCCGGCCTAATGTTACCGCAGATGCTGGAGCACTTTGTCTGAAATCCGGCAATGCGGTGATCTTGCGCGGTGGTTCAGATAGTTTGCAATCCAGCACTGCCATCGGCATGTGCCTGAAACGCGGTCTGCGCGAAGCCGGGTTGCCGGAAACGGCAATCCAGGTGGTGGCGACCGCGGACCGGGCGGCAGTTGGTGCAATGTTATCGGGCTTAAATGGGGCGATCGATGTGATTGTGCCGCGCGGCGGCAAGAGCCTGGTTGGCCGGGTTGAGGCAGATGCCCGTGTGCCGGTATTCAGCCATCTTGAAGGGCTTTGTCATGTTTATGTCGATAGAGCAGCTAACCTAGATATGGCAATCGCCATAACGCTGAATGCAAAATTGCGCCGCACAGGAATATGTGGGGCGGCGGAAACTTTGCTGATTGATAGCGGTGCCAAGGAGACCGTGCTGAGACCGCTGATCCTGGCGTTGCTGGAGGCTGGATGTGAAGTTCGTGGCAGCGAGCCGGTATGCGCTGTTGATCCCCGTGTAAAACCTGCGGATGAAGAGGACTGGACCAAGGAATATCTTGATCGCATTATTTCGGTGGAACTGGTTGATGGGGTCGAAGGTGCCATTCAGCATATCGCCCGATATAGCTCCAACCACACCGATGCCATTGTTACCGGCAATGAGGAAGCGGCAGCGCGATTTTTAAGGGACGTTGACAGTGCTATTGTTCTGCATAATGCCTCTACCCAATATGCCGATGGAGGGGAGTTTGGCATGGGGGCAGAAATCGGTATCGCGACTGGAAAAATGCACGCGCGTGGACCCGTCGGTGTTGAGCAGTTGACCAGTTTCAAATATGTCGTGCGTGGTTCAGGCCAGGTGCGGCCCTAGGGTATTGAATTATGAAAAGCAACCGGCCGATTGCAAATGCAGGGATGCGCATTGGTTTGTTTGCCGGTTCATTCAATCCAGCCCATCGCGGCCATCTTCACATCTCAAAAACCGCGATAAAACGTCTTGAGCTTGATCGGGTATGGTGGTTGCTTTCACCGCGAAATCCTCTGAAGGCCGTACAGGAATACGCCTCCTATGAGGATCGGGC
>JAJFHR010000084.1 GCA_021775515.1 Hyphomicrobiales bacterium
AATCCGGCACATTAATCGGGTTATAGTAGAACATGCCCGGTAGCTCAAAAATCTCAGACTTGCTGCCTCCAACACCACGTCAGCGGCCAATTTCACTAACACCGCTGATTGATGTGATTTTCCTGCTATTGATATTTTTTATGCTCACCTCACAAACTGTTCCATTTTCGCTGATTGCCCTGTCTGGAATGGCGAATAAGGTTGATGCAAGCACAAAAGCCCGCCCCTCAACGCCCTCAAGGACAGTAAAAAGCAGTTACAATTTGCTGATTACCATTTTACCGGGGGAGATTATCGTCAACGGGAACAGGCATTCGCTGGTTGACATCGACAAGACCTTGCAAGAGCTGCGCGAAAACGGCGCAAAAACGGCTATACTTTCGCCACGCTCCAGTGCCAGTGTACAAGATCTGATTGCAGTTCTTGAGGCAGCAAGGAGAACCTCTTTCAAATCAATTACAATCCGCAGATCCAAATAGGCAAAACACCAATCGCTAATTACCTTGGAGACTTAACAACCTGATGATGACCACTGGTTTAATAGCAAGAAAGAGAACTCTCACAGCGGATTTTTCTCTTTCGATAATCAACGTGGTCTTTTTGCTGCTCTTTTTCTTTATTTTGACCGGCAGTGTTATTCAGTCCAGCGAAATGAACATTACGCCGCCTTTCACCGACAAATTACCACTCGAACGATTACCAAGGCCTTTGATCACGATCTCGGATCAAAATACATTATCCCTGGATGGGTCTGAAATTTCTCTTCAGGCATTACTGACTACCATATCCCAAAGCATCACCGCCAAAGACAATAAAATCCCCAGGCTGAACATTCTGGCTGACGGGAAGCTTTCTGCAAAAACATTTTTATCGACCGTTGATACACTGCGCCTTACCGGCTTGCCAATTAATATTGTGACGGTCCGAAGACTAAAGAAAGAGCCATCGGGATGATGGTCTTTCGCAGCGAAATATCCAGTTGGGCAGCGTCAACACTGGCGGCATTGGTCCTGCATTTGGCTCTGCTGTTTGCGCTTGTTGAACAAATGAAAGCAGGAATCGCAAGGAAATCAGAAACGGAAATATCCATCCTTTCACTCCCTTCCATGTCCACATCAACAACGGCCAAGCCAACGGAATTACAGGTTATAAAACCCGATATTGTATCAAATACAGAAGATGTGCAGACCATCAATCGTGAGCGCATTGTTCAGCAGCCACTAAATGCAACGGCACCCGAGCAGGACAAAGATATCAGGAAGATTGACGCTCCCAAGCCTGATCAACTGGCGGCAATCATCAGTGATGCAGATTCCTTAAAAACAACGGCCGGTAAAAATGCCACCTCCTTGCAGCAAACGCGCGACATGGAGCGGATTGATCGCATTAGCCCAGACGGGTCAAAAAAATCCGCGAGCCAATCATGGGAGCAGGCAAACCGCACAGTGGCAACTGCCCAAACCACAAAGAACATCAAAGATCACCAAAGAAAAACCGCTGTGGCCAAAAACATCTTCGCAGCTGTCATCCCGGAAAAACAAAAGACCAGATTTAAAAAGCCACAAATTGAAATCGCATCGCCGCTTGTGCAACCAAAAACCACCAAACCGGCTAAACCTCGAAACGTTAAGCGAGCGAAGTCGACTTCACCCCTGGTTGTTGCATCCAGTTCAAAACCCGGCACAGCAACAACGGTTGTAAGCAGACTAAGAGTAGAGGCACCTCCCCCTGAGCGCCCGAAAGCAGAAGTCCTGAAGCGAAAAAACGTTTCCAGTGCAGCACTCGATGTCGTGCCAAGCCGGGTTGTAACCCGGCCAGCCGCCAAGACCAAAACCCAGCCAACAGTTAATAAGGCCCAGCCATCTAAAATTGTGACCAGCAACACTCAGGCCACCAAACCCTCCAGATTTTCAAAACAGGCTAAAGTAAAACAAACTCGTATTGAGACTGCACCGGTAAAATCGGTGCGCAATATAAACAGAATACTCACAAAATCTGTTCTCCCCATGCTTTCCCGTGGTCAGGCACAACCGGATGCAGTTCATTTGAAGCGGCCTGAGCATAAACCTGTTCTGGTGGCCAGCATTACCGTCAAGGCTGCCCAAAGAGTGCGCCCAACGGCCCTCAAAGCCAGCGCACCTGACAAAAATTTGCCTGTTCAAAATGAGTTTGCATTTCTCACGCCTCCCAAAATTGACTTCTCTGTCATCACCAGCGTGAATGCCCAATTACTCGGCAAAAAACTCAATCAGGTCGTCAAAACACTTGCCACTCAAGATGTAGACAGTTGCTTTTTTGCTTATCCAAACGTCACATATGACAATCGCCTTGAATTGGTCGGCTTTAGTCGAACTAAAAACCTTTGGCCAGGATTTTTAAACAACATCAAACAGGATAAAGACTTTCTCCTGCCGACCAAGTTCACAGCCATAACCGACGATCAGTGTCAGGCCGTAAACTTCGCCCAAAGCAAACACGACAGCAGCGCAAACTCTCTCTCGATTGTTCTAAAAAACGGAAATATCCTCAGCGGACAATTTCTTGAGGGAAAATTGCTGAATGTAAACAACAGGCATCTGGTCTTGTTGCTCGTTGATGATGGTGGGGCCGTTCAAAATTTAACCAGCCTGGTAAGCGATTTGGATGATGGCCCTCAATTCAGCCTGCAAATGAATGCAGCCGCATCATTCGCGAATACAGCGCAATTATTGCTCGCAATTATTTCCGACAAGCCATTGGATAGCAGCGGCTTTACCACCGTTATGGCAATCACTGAATTGCTGGCAAATATCGAGCAGGAAGTGAAAGCGGAGAGACTGAAAATAGATGTGGCAATCTCCGCATTCACAATTCGCTGAGCAGTTTCCTCCAAATAGGAAAAGTGCTTGAGCAACAGCCCTAGATTTCAGCCATCACAAGGCGCTCCAGATATTTAATTCCAATAATTCCACCAATCACAATGAATGCAAATGTAATCATTGAACCAACGGCGAGGGTTGAAAACCCTGACAAGGCTTGCCCAACAGTACAACCAAGAGCAAGGACCCCGCCGACGCCCATGAGCGCTGCGCCAAACATATTACGAAGCGTATCAGTGGTATTT
>JAJFHR010000085.1 GCA_021775515.1 Hyphomicrobiales bacterium
CGACATGGGCCTAAGGACGATACGCGCGCAAGCTTTGGCTTATTTGGGTGCACGATGCGATGCCTTGTTAACGGCCGCTGCTTTCCAGCAAATTCTCCATTTGCCGATTTCAATGAGTGAACGTGCACCCATCGGGGCCCAGATTACCCGGCTCAAGCAATTTGAGGGTGTTCGGGACATTTTCACCGGTACAATTGCCAGTGCGGCACTCGATTTGCCTTTCACATTTGTATTTCTAGCGGCAATTATCATGTTCGGCGGGCCAGTTGCCTGGGTGCCGGTAACACTTATGGTCATTTTTGCCATCATGGCCGCTGTTACAATGCCGCTGACTAAACTGCGGGTTGCAGCCACTGGCGAAATCCGGGCAAAACGCCAGAGTTTTCTAATTGAGTTGGTGTCAAAGCATCGTTCAATTCGTGAGGCCAACGCGGAAGAAACCTGGCTGACCCGGTTCAAGGTTATTTCGGCCGAATCATCTCGGCTGCATTTCAAAACCTCACAACTTAATCTGACAGTCCAGTCAATTACCCAAATACTTGTCATGGCCGCAGGAGTGGCCACACTGGGAGTTGGCACATTGCGGGTGCTCGAACAAGAAATGACGGTCGGTGCCCTGATCGCCGTTATGGCGCTGGTTTGGCGGGTTTTATCGCCTATTCAAGCAGCATTTTTGAGCCTCAACCGGCTAGAGCAGGTAAAACAAAGCTTTGTGCAGGTTAACAACCTGATGAGATTGAAAGTCGAACGCCAACCCGGACAGGTTCCAACGATTTACCGGAATTTCGAAGGCGCCGTCTCCTTTTCGCGGGTTGGTTTCAGGTATACACCTCGCTCCGAGCCTGCTCTCATGGGGTTATCCGTCGATATTCAACCGGGCCAACTGGTAGCCGTAACCGGCGACAGTGGCGCGGGTAAATCCACTTTGTTGAAAATGTTGACCGGTCTTTATCTGCCGCAGGCAGGAGCGGTGCATATTGACGGATTAGACTTGCGCCAACTGGATATGGGTGAATTACGCCATGCAATCGGGTATGTGCCGCAAAAACCGACATTCTTTCACGGCACGATAAAACAGAATATCAAACTGGCGCATCCTGGAGCCTCAGACGAAGAAGTTAAAAATGCCTGTGATCAAGCGGGAATATTCGATTATGCCGGAATTCTTCCAGACGGCCTGGAAACGCGCCTCAATAATGAGTTTCAACGCCAAATGCCGGACGGCCTGAAACAACGTTTAATGCTGGCAAGGGCCTATGTGAAAGATGCACCGATCTATCTATTGGACGAGCCAGGTAATAATTTGGATCGTGACGGCGATCAACGACTGATGCACCACCTCTCATCCCTGCGCGGCCGCGCGACAATAATCATCGTCACCCATCGCCCCAGTCACATGCGCATTGCAGACCGCGTTATTTATCTTCAAAGCGGAACTTTGCTCCATGACGGCAAACCAGAGCAGGTCTTGCCGTTGATATTGGATGCAGCATAACTGCTCCTTTCAAAGTTAGTAATCAATTAAGTATGAATTGGTAGGTTGGAGCAGGTTCCAATGGGTGAGTAGATCAAAAAGTTATGAGCAGCATCCCGCCATCGTCAGAAACACCGGTTTCGGTTGATAAACGCCACAACCTCACCCTGCCGCTGCCTTTGGAAGAAGGCCGGGCACCGCGGCTGTTTATCCACACGCTGTATTTGCTGAGCGGATTTATCGCCGCCGGCATCATTTGGGCCACGGTTGCTCAGATTAAGGAACTTACTATCGCAACTGGCCAACTGGTTCCGGTCGGCTCAGTTCAGTTGGTTCAGCATCTTGAAGGTGGGATTGTTGCCGAAATTCTGGTGTCGGAAGGACAGGTCGTTGAAAAAGACACGCCGCTAGTGAGGTTTCAACCGGCCGTTGCCAACAGCGATTTTGGCCAGGTGAACATCCGCACGGTCACCCTTTCTCTGCAAAAGGAGCGTCTAAGTGCGATGCTGGCTGGACGGGCGTTAAATTTCGGCCAACTCGGTGTAGATTATCCTCAACTTGCCGAGGACCAACGGCGTTTGCGGGAAAGCCAGTTCTCTCAAACTAAGGAAGAGCGTCGAACCTATCAGTCAAAAATTGAACAGCGCCTAGTTGAGATCAAATCTCTTATTGAACAAAGCGAAAGCCTCAAAAAGCAGGTAGCCATTCAAAAAGAGCAAGTGGAAATCCGCAAGGGTTTGTTGAAGGAAGGTTTTGTTTCCAGGGCGGTTTATCTGGAAGTCACGCGCACGTATGAAAAGGTCAGGTCCGAATTAATCACCATTAATGGCCGGATTTCGAGTACCAAAGAAAGCCTGTCCGAAGCCAAAAGCGTTTTGCTGGAATATGATGCCAACGTACGCAAAAAGCTCAATGATGAGCTTGCCAAGGTTTCCGCCGAACTGGCGGAGCTTAAGCTGGCAATTTTAAAACACCAGGACCGTATAACCCGTCTTCTCATCAGTGCCCCGGTTAAGGGCATTATACAAGAACTTGTGCCAAAGGCTTTGGGCGAAGTCATCAAACCTGGTGACGTCATCGCCCGCATTGTGCCGATGGAACAGGAACTGGTTGCGGAAGTTCGCGTTCAGCCAAAAGATATCGGACATATTTCAGTCGGCAACAATGCTGAGGTAAAAATCACTACATTTGATGCTGCTCGTTTCGGTGGTATCAGTGGAACGGTGCGTAAAATTTCAGCGACAACTTTCCAGAATGAACGCGGTGAACCATTTTACAAAGCCGAAATCGGGCTGGCGAAAAACAACGTGGGCCTGAACAACGAAAAGCACCTGGTTCTGCCCGGCATGGTGGTAAATGCCGAAATTGTTACGGGCTCGAAATCTCTAACCCGATACCTGTTGAAGCCCGTTTACCGGTCCTTGGATATTGCTTTCTCCGAGCGTTAAAGCATCTTGGTTCACGCCAACAATTCTGCAATTTGACGAAATTCAGTCAACTCTGCCGGCAAAAATCACCAAACCGGGCAGAGGACCAATCCGTTGTAGTTGATCAGCTTGCCACGATTAATCATTACATTGGTGGACCGGATGCCGTTTATGGCGTATTCAACTTTAGCATCATAGACCAGAATTTCTGTTTGTCCTCTATTACACACGTACTAATGTTGCTGCGCAAAAATGTGAATTTTCACCGCTGCCTTTAGAAAATCGTTTTGTGCTGGCAGGCTTAAGAGAAATGGACCTTTCTGTTGGAAACCATGCGTTCAGATGAAACTGCGAGGCCAGAAATGTCAGGAAGCAAAATTGTTATAGCCGATGATCACCCGCTGTTCCGCGGGGCGCTCCGCCATGCGCTTAGTGATGTAAATGTCGACATATCATTTGCCGAGGCGGGCACATTGGACGAAGTGGTTGTTGCGCTTGAGGCCGGAGACGAGGAAGCTGACCTTGTTTTGCTGGATTTGAAAATGCCTGGCGTTCAGGGATTTTCAGGATTGATGTATCTTCGGGCGCAATTTCCCGGAGTACCGATCGTCATTGTCTCGGCTAATGAGGATGCGCCCGTCATCCGGCGGTCTCTTGATTTTGGCGCTTCTGGATTTATTCCCAAATCCGCCTCGGCCGAAAACATGCGCGGAGCAGTCGAGACTGTGCTGAGCGGCGATATTTGGGTGCCGCCGGGATTGGATCTGCTTGATGGTGAAGACAGCGAAGCACAACAAATCGCGATGAGACTGGCAACGCTGACGCCACAACAGGTGCGGGTGTTGATGATGTTGGGTGAAGGTCTGCTCAACAAACAAATAGCCTACGAGCTTTCGGTCTCGGAGGCCACAATCAAAGCCCACGTATCGGCGATTTTGCAGAAGCTGGATGTCGAAAGCCGGACCCAGGCGGTTATCGCCGTCAGCCG
>JAJFHR010000086.1 GCA_021775515.1 Hyphomicrobiales bacterium
CAGCAGATGGCGATCAATCTTGGCGATCTCGGCGACTTTCAGCCGGCCGGTCGTAACAGTCCCGGTTTTATCAAGGATTATTGTGTCAACCTGCGCCAGTTTCTCCAGGGCAGCACCGTCTTTAACCAGTATCCCGCGTGAAAACAGCACGCCATTGGCAACCACCTGTACAACCGGAACGGCCAGACCAAGGGCGCACGGACAGGTGATAATCAAAACCGAGATAGCAACAACAAGAGCCTGGTGCCAATCTCCCTGGGTTGACCACAACCAACCCAGAAAAGTCATCAAGGCTATAATATGAACCAGGGGAGCATAAATTGCGGCCAATCGATCTGCAATCCGAACGTACTTTGATTTATGTTGCTCGGCTGCCTCCATCAATCGGACAACGCTAGCGAGGAAGCTTTCCTCGCCCACTGCCGTGACCTCGATAATCAAGGGCGCCGTCAGGTTCATTGTGCCTGATTGCACCTCATCTGTTTCTGTCACCACCTCGGGTAAATTTTCTCCGGTGATAAGAGAGCGGTCAAGCTCGCTTGTTCCCGTTAGAACGCGGCCATCCACAGGCACCACGCCACCTGCTGCAACGACAACCTTCATGCCAACTTCAAGGCAACTCACCGGCAGCCTCCGGTGTTGACCGTTCGCTTCTTCTATGAGCGCTGTTTTGGGTGCAAGTTTGAGAAGTTGTGTTGCCGAATTTCTGGCCCGTGCCCGCATCATGTGATCAAGGTAACGCCCGGCGAGCAGAAAAAATAACAGCATAACAGCGGCATCAAAATAAGCATTTTCGCTGCCGTTTATAGTCTCCAGCAGGCTTAAACCGCCAGCCAGGATGACGCTCAAAGAGATGGGAACGTCCATGTTCATCCGGCGATGATGCAGAGCGTTCCAGGCAGATCGAAAAAACGGTCGCCCAGCATAGACCATTGCAGGCAAGGCAATAAATGCTGATATCCAGTGAAACAGGTTGCGCGTCACTTCATCGGCACCGGACCACACAGAAACCGACAGCAACATGACATTGCCGGCGGCAAAACCGGCAACGGCAAGGGCCCGCAGCAACTCCTTGCCAAGGAGATCCTGTTTTTGTTCAGGATCATCCAGCAGGCTTATAACATCGGCCGAATATCCCGCAGCGCAGAGCTTATCAGTTAAATTTTCCGGCGTTAAAACGCCCGGTTTCCAGGCAACCTGCACACGCCGTGTTGATAGGTTGGCTCTGGCGCTAACAACGCCGTCAATGGTTGCCAAGGTTTTTTCGACTTTGCTCATGCATGCGGCACAATGCATTTCCGGCACTGACAGGAAAGCTGTTTCATTACCTGCGTCACCACCAGGCTGTCGCATCGGTTCTGCTATTATGTTTGCCTCAACATCATATGACCCGCCGGTCGGTCTCATTGAATTTCCTGTTTTTCAACATACAGACGAACGAGCCGCTGATAGCGTCGCCCGGCTTTATCGACAGCCGTGATTTCCGCATTCCATTGTCCCGGTGCCAATTGCAGTTTTTCCCGATATATGCCGGGCTCCTGTTCTTTGAGAATAAAGCTGCGATCATCATTTTCGTGGGTCGGTCTGCCAACATTAAGCGTAATCTCGAACCCCTTCAAAGGCATTTTCGAGCTGTCTTGCAGAGTAAATTCCATCGTCTTGCCGATGTAGCGAAGCACACTTTGAAATCCGAGATTATCCTGACGGCGTTGCTCAGCCTTTAGGGCGTTAAAGTCCTGGCTCGCCACATAACCGTTGCGCGCCATCAACCCGGTCCAAGAGTTGACCGCCACGTAGGCCATAATGCCGTTAACCGCGATAACAACGCCGAAGAAGGCCACCATGATGACAGCCATGTGGCGGCCGGTAAATCGCCCTGACTTCTCCGTGATATGTGAATGATTTTCCATGGCGTTTTGAACTAAGGTTTTTTGTCTTGATAAAAAATAGCGTCATAAGAAACTTTTTCATCACTCATGTTATCATGAACGATGAACTGGAAGGCAGTTTGCTCGGCCTGTAAATTTTCGGTTTTTGCGCTCAGGAACAAGCGCAGGGTTTCCAAGCCATTGGCTGTTACGTTGACCGGTATTTCTGAGCGGGGTTTTTCTTTGGTGCCGGCAATCTGCATCATCAAACCGTTGATGCCCTTCACGCTTAAGGTGAATTGCCCAGGCTGTACTTTCTTATTTAGAATCTTGACGACATAACCATTGCGAATTGAACCATCCGACAACTTGATAAAGATCGGGTTGCGATTGTGTAAGACATTGACCTCAACGAGACTGCGGGTAGACAACACATAAAGCAGGGCGAGGCCTGCAAAAGCCATGATGGCTGAGTAAATCACCGTGCGGGTGCGAATGAACGAGCGCCAGGTAGTGCTGACCGGTTTGTGTTCCTTGCTGGCCTGATAATCATTTAAGGTGGAATAGGAGATCAAATTTCTCGGTCGGCCGATTTTGTCCATAACTTCGTTGCAGGCGTCAATACACAATGCGCAGGTGATACATTCCAACTGCTGGCCGTCGCGAATATCGATGCCCATGGGGCAGACAACAACGCATTGGTTGCAGTCAATGCAATCACCCGTTTGTTTATTAATCTCGTCCTTTTTCTGATGCCGTGAGCGCGGTTCGCCACGCCAGTCATTATAGGTCACAACCAATGAGTGCTCATCCAGCATTGCCCCTTGAATGCGGGGCCACGGGCACATGTAGGTGCAGACCTGCTCGCGCATGAAACCGGCAAAGACATAGGTGATTGCCGTCATGATGCCTATGGTCGAATAGGCGATCGAGGAAGCCCGCAGATTGACAAGATCGTATAACAGCGTTGGTGCATCGGCAAAGTAGAATACCCAGGCCCCGCCGGTTCCCAGCGCAATCGCCAACCAGACAAAATGTTTGCTGGCGCGTTTGGCCAGTTTATCAACCGACCAGCCAGCTTTATCCAGGCGCATGCGGGCGTTGCGATCTCCTTCGATCCAGCGTTCTATGACGAGAAAAAGATCAACCCACACCGTCTGCGGGCAGGTATATCCGCACCATGCCCGGCCAACGGTTGAGGTGATGAGGAAAAGCCCGACGCCGGCCATGATCAAAAGCCCGGTAATATAGTACAGTTCCTGGGGCCAAATGGTAATGAAAAAGAAGTAAAACCGACCGTTTTGCAGATCGACGAGCACGGCCTGGCTTGGGGCAAATTCTCCACGATCCCAACGCAACCATGGCGTAATGTAATAAATCGCCAGTGTGACCAGCATGATCCACCATTTGAAACTGCGGAATAAGCCGCTGGTCCGTTTGGGAAATATTTTGGCCCGTTTGGCATAAAGGCTTCGCTTCGCCTTGGAGTTGACGGCCTCCACATCGATGCGATCAAAATTATGTCCAGCCGGGTTCAGATTATCAGCCATATTACTTTACCCAGATCTTCGCTGTGGCGCCGAAATCAAAAGGGGCTCTTCCAGATACTCAATTGCATTTTTTTCATCGTACAGTTGAAAGGACGTCAAGAAAATCGAATTTTCTATTCGCCGCCGCCCAACGCATGCACGTATATAGTCAACTGCTTGATCGTGGCATTATCAAGTCTGCCGGCCCACGCCGGCATGACACCGTGTTTGGGGTTGGTGATTTGCCTGACGATAGCCTCCATGTCATTGCCATACAGCCACAGTGCATTACCTATTTGCGGTGCACCCTGTTCACGATCGCCCTGGCCTTTGTCGCCATGACAGGCGGAACAGTTTTCAGCATAGATCGCAGCACCGGCTTTGGCACTGTCGCCATCATGTTCTTTTTTTGTTAGCGAGAGGACAAAATGAGCAACCTGAACAATCTGTTTGCGATCCAGTATTTCATCACGGCCAAACGCCGGCATTACAGAAATTCTGGTATCGTCATTTTGCTCGAAGCGTATGCCGTTTGAAATGGTCGTATGAATGTCTTTCAAACTTCCGCCCCACAACCAATTGTCGTCATTGAGGTTTGGGTATCCCGGTGACCCTGAGGCTCCCGATCCATGACACTGCGAGCAATTGACCGCAAATGCGGATTTCCCGCCCGCATAGGCAAATTCGGCCAACTCTTTATCTGCGCGAATTTCTTCCAGAGACAATTCATTGATCTTGGTTACGAATTTTTGCTGTTCCGCTTTGACTTGCGTCATCGTCTTTGCCAGTTCGCCGCGACTGGAGAAACCCAAAAAACCTTTGGTATTGCTGGTGATCAGCGGGATGGCGGGATAGGCGAGCACATAGGCAAACGCCCATACGATGCAAATCGCAAATGTCCATAACCACCACCGCGGCATTGGTGTGTCGAGTTCCTTGATACCGCCCCAATCGTGTCCGGTGGTCTGGGTGCCGGAGAATTCATCAATTTCAATTTTGCTCATAACTCATTCATCCCCGTCATGGCGGAAGGGTATTTGGGATTGTTCTTCGTAGAGTTTGCGCGTACCGGGCCTGAAAATCCAAAAATTAACGAAAACAAATACAGCTACGAGGAATAACAATCCCCAGGTGTCGGCAAACTGGCGCAGGGTTTCATAGTCCATCGTCTTCACCTCAGATTTTTTTCGGGTTTGTATTTTTTAAAATCCACCAGCGTCCCGAGCATTTGCAAATAAGCCACCAGTGCATCCATTTCGGTTAACCGTTTTGGATTGCCGTCGAAATCCCGAATGTTTATTTTGGCATATCTTTGGCCAAGTCCTTCAACATCATCCGAATTGGGATCTGCCTGCGCGCGCATGTCAGCGGCGGCAAACTTTATCATGTCGTCGGAATAGGGCACGCCGACCGTTCGATTGGTTTTCAAATGTTTGGAAATATCTTTGGTCGTCAAATCTCTATCCGCCAGGAAGGGGTAGCCCGGCATCACACTTTCAGGTACCAGTGATCTCGGGCTTTTCAGATGTTGTACCTGCCACTCGTCCGAATATCGCGCGCCAACCCGGGCCAAATCGGGACCGGTGCGTTTAGATCCCCATTGGAACGGATGGTC
>JAJFHR010000087.1 GCA_021775515.1 Hyphomicrobiales bacterium
AAAAATCCGACAACGTCCGTTACGGTAGTAACAAATACGCTTGAGGCAATTGCCGGATCAATATCAAATCTATCAAGCGCGATGGGGATCACAATGCCCGATAGGCCGGCAACTATCATGTTGACGGTCATGGCGACGGCAATCACCAATCCTAGAATCGTATTGTTGAACCAGAAATATGCGACAATTCCCATAATAAGCGCAAAAATACACCCGTTTGCCAAACCTACCAGGATTTCACGGGTTACAACACGGGCTGTATTCACCGGCATTAGATCGCGGGTGGCAATTGAACGCACAGCAACGGTCATGGTTTGAGTAGCCGCATTTCCTCCCATCGAGGCAACGATCGGCATAAGCACCGCCAACGCAACCAATTGTTCGATGGTCGCATCAAACAGGCTGATTACCAGTGAGGCCAAGATAGCGGTCATAAGATTAATCAATAACCAGGTAAACCGCCCGGATACCGTGCTGATGACCGAATCCGTAAGAGATTCATCGCCAACACCGCCCAATCGGTGAATATCTTCACTCGCCTCTTCATGGATCACATCAACAATATCATCAATGGTGACCACACCGACAAGGCGTCCGAATTCATCGGCAACAGCAGCGGATACTAGATTGTAACGTTCAAAGATATGCGCAACCTCTTCCTGATCCTGATCGACAGGAATAACAATCTGGTCCGCATCCATAATATCGCGGATCGAAATATCCCGTTGAGCCCGCAAAATTCGGTTTAGGGGTATGGCCCCCAAGAGATGATGGGCTGGATCGACCACGAAAATTTCAAAAAAATTGTCGGGTAGCTCTGCTGATTGACGCAGAAAGTCAATTGTCTGACCGACAGACCAAAATGCCGGAACGGCGATGAGGTCGCTCTGCATAAGGCGGCCGGCACTATCTTCGGGATAATCAAGCGAGCGGCGCAGAGAGACACGTTCAGCCTCTGGCAACCGGGACAAAATTTCGCTCTGCTCACCTTCATCAAGATCTTCGAGCAGATAAACTGCATCATCCAAATCAAGTTCCTGGACTGCTTCAGCAACAACTTCAGCCGGCAATATATCCAAAACATCATCACGAACGGCCTCATCAAGTTCAGAAAGCGCGCTGAAGTTGAGATCATCTCCCAGTATCGAAATGAATTCACGCCGCACATCAGGCTTGAGCAGTTCAATAAGATCAGCGAGATCGGCTTCATGCAGCTCCGCAACCAGGACATTGAGCCGTGATTGATCATCTGTGTCCACAGCCTCGACAACCGCATGGACAAATTCTGACACAATTGTGCCTTCTTCGTCCCGGAACGTGATAATAGGAGTTTCCTCGGCCATCGGTACCCGACCTCAATTTAGAGATTTTGTATTATTTCATGTAACATAGAGCTTGGGGCAAGAAATAAGTTTGATGCAGTAGTCCCCAGGGATAAGGCCATGGCGGCAAACTGGTTTTTAATCCAGGGATAAATCTGGTTAAATGTGCATCGGCAAAAAATCGTCGTCACAAACTCGCCAGAATTTTTTTTAAGAGATATAAAGCACCTGCATTTGCATTTGAAAATTTTGAATTTGATCTTATTGATTATCTGTTAGTGCTCTGCCAAAAAGGTAGGGGATGAAACAAAGAGGAAGAAAAACTATGAAATTCAGCGCCCGCTCTTTTAAGATTCTACTTGCAACATTTGCTCTAACAGGCGCTGCCGCAACATCTGTTTCAGCTCAACAATACGAATTTTTATCACCGCCAAACCCAGATACCAATCGTCTGTATCGGGTTAACATTAAAACTGGTGAGATGGGTGTGTGTTGGTATGGCCGGGATAAATATATCGGCTTTACCGATTGTCGAACCGTTGGCGAAGGAGCTGGTCCGCAAAAGCCTGGCCGGTACAAATTGTTTGCCACCAAATTTGAATCGGAAAAAGGGGTATTCCGCGTCAATACAAACACAGGTGAAATGAGCTTGTGCTGGGTGCGCAAGGGCGAGTTGATATGCACCAAACCTGCACGTTAGATACCCATCACCATTCCGGCGTGTGATCTAAAATTAACTGATCCAAAAATTAAATCAGGCGTGAAGTCCCGCGCCGGAGTTGCCAGTGTGCCTACTCACAGTTTTTGCATCTGCCAATTCCGCGTATTCCACTCTCCCTGCCGGTACAATACCAACACTTCCAAGCCTGAAAACAAAGACCAGCCTACCAAAGGGCCTCACCTATCATGTTGTTTCCGCTCGATATATATTCGTGAAACTGAAAAATTGATCAAACCCGGTAACAGACATGTCCGGTTTAAGATGGTTTCTGGTGGAATTTTCAAGCGGCATGTTAGGGTAACACGATGGCAGAACCACATTTATCAAAGCTTCAATCGATCATTGAGCAATCGAGTGCTCAGTGCAACTTGATGAAAGCCGTGTCTTGCAAACATTTTTTCGGTGGTGCCGCCGCCTACATTGACGACCAAATTTTCATGTCCCTGTCACCGGTTGGCCTTGCGTTGAAGCTGCCGGAGGCTGACTGCACGAAACTTTTTGAAAAGGGAGGCACTGACCTGCGATATTTCCCAAAATCTCCAGTCAAAAAAGGCTACGTCGTGTTGCCTTCATGCCTCATTGAAGACAGCAATGTTTTGATCGACTGGATCTTACGCAGCATGAAATATGTGAAAAACAATTGAACCAACCTCAATTGTCACAACCCTTGTGCCACCGCATTCTTTGACATCTGAACTAATCACGTCTGTAAACTTAGCCCATAGGCACTCGAAGGCAATCGCCTCAACCTTTGATGATGCATAACATGCACAAACGGTGAATTTGTAACCTGAAAACCTGGCGTTGCAATTCACGTTTCGCCAGAGTTAAATTTTCTCAAAAAAAACAAAGGCTTAATTTGAAAAATTGGTGCGGTCGAGAAGACTCGAACTTCCACGGGTTTTACCCCACAGCGACCTCAACGCTGCGCGTCTACCAGTTCCGCCACGACCGCACTGTCTGGTGAAGCGTCGGTGTAACAAATCGCGGGCTCAAGAACAAGCACTCATAGCCATGAGTAGAAAAAAAACAAAAAAATCAGAGATTGTTTTCTTCGGACATGAGTGTTTTAGCTATAGTAATGGAGATACGCTCGCCGTCAACGTTCACTTTTCCATGGGCAACCGGTATGTTATTGGCCAATATGCTGACCTGTTCATTCTCCAGAGTCTGGAGTTCGATGACCGCGCCGCGCCCCATACGCAACAGTTGATGAACCGGCATAACCGAATTACCAAGGACGACTGAAATTTCTACTTCTACTGAACCAACTGCGTTCACAAAATCACTCCAACCAACTGATAACACTCCAAAGACATGTACATATAAAGGGTGTTATGCGACTCAAATCGACACCTTGGAATAACAGAGTCCCACAAATAGGGTTACCGCATGGTTAAACTTCGACATCAAACTCTGGGGAATGGGCAAATTCGGCCTATAGAACGGGCGGTAGAATGTCTAAAATCAGCGGCACCGGTGGACTATGATACGGCGACCGCAAAAATGGAACAGCGGGTTGCGGAAATAGCCCAAAAAACAGCACCGGAGATGATCTGGCTACTTGAACATCCCCCCCTGTATACGGCAGGAACGAGCGCTAATTTTGCCGACCTTCTCGCACCGGACCGTTTTCCCGTACATAAAACCGGCCGCGGCGGCCAGTTTACCTATCACGGTCCTGGGCAACGCATCGCCTATGTGATGCTTGATTTGAAATTGAGAACGCCCGATGTGCGCAAGTTTGTCGCCCAACTCGAAGAGGTTCTCATCCGCACCCTTGCAGTATTTGATGTAACAGGCGAACGCCGCGAAGACCGCGTCGGTGTCTGGGTAAGACGCCCGGACAAGGCGGAAGGTGCCGAGGACAAAATCGCGGCCCTGGGCATCAGATTGCGCAAATGGGTGACTTTCCATGGTCTTAGCTTAAACGTGAACCCGGACCTGGAACATTTCAGCGGCATTGTCCCCTGTGGCGTTGCCAATCACGGTGTCACCAGCCTCAAGGACCTCGGGATGGACGTTGGTATATCCGAAGTCGATGCGGTTTTACTTGGTGAATTTGAAAATGTTTTCGGCGCGAAACTGATTGATCCGCCAGTTAGCTGACGTCAAATTGCAACCGGAAACCATATGGACACGGTGTCCGGTTTTATGTGAGGAGCTTCAAGGCTTCAAATCCCGGCGGGTAATTACAAAACCTTTTCAGCAATTTCCTTTGGCAGGTTTTTCGGCAAGGACCGGGCCAGCTTTTTATTCCAGCTTTTTTCCCGTTTCATCAAATCCCGCTCGGCGTCCAGCATGTAGTCGCGCGAGATCGGCACAGCATCGCGCGTTGGCGAAACCAGCGTCGAAAACACCATGTGAGACCCATGACGCATGGCGAATTCACCCATAATGAGCCATAGCTCCCACATGCGGCAAAACCGTTCATCAAGAATTTCAGCAATTTCAGCCCGGTTATTTTCAAATCTCTCCTGCCAGGCCAACATTGTTGGCACATAGTGTTGGCGCAGAAATTCTATATCGGCCACCCAAAGGTGCTGGCGCTCGGTAGCACTCAGGATTTCCGACATCGCCGGATAATAAAGGCCCGGAGCAATATATTTGCGCAGGAACGGCCCGGTGGTCCCTGGTGGTATCATGCGCGCACCACAGTGAACAATGCCGAAGCCTTCCGGTTTTAACAGCCTGAAGATCGCACCGAAATATTCGTCATACCGATAAGCACCCACGTGTTCGAGCATTTCAATGGAAACCACACGGTCAAACTTACCACCCATTTTGCGGTAATCCATCAATTCGAACTTCACCCGATCACCCACGCCCAAAACATCAGCGCGCGCCTGAGCCAGTTTTTGTTGTTCCTTTGATAAGGTAAGGCCGGTAATTTCAACATTGGCAACTTGTGAGAGATAAAGCGACAACCCGCCCCATCCGCAACCGATCTCAACAATTTTCATGCCGTCTTCAAGCTTGAGTTTGGCGGCAATCGCACGGACGGCATTGCGCTGGGCCTGCTCAAAGGTTTCATTGCCTTCCTTGTAGTAGGCCATGGAATATTGCATGTCATCATCGAGGAATAGCTGGTAGAGCTTGTTGGACAAATCATAATGGTGCGCCACATGTTCCGGCGCGCGCGACAATGAGTTATTATGTTGAAAACGCCGCAATTTCATCCACACCTTGCGGATAATCTTCTGGATCGGATCCTTGGCCAACCCAATGCGGTTGACGGAAAACAGCATTAGAAATTCGCGCAAATCGCAATTTTCCAGAGTCATCGTGCCGTCCATATAGGCAACAGGTGCATGCAGTTCCGGGTTGATGGCAAATTTCCAGTGCAAGGATGGATCATGCAAACGCAAGGTGATGTCGGGACCTTCCTCAACCCCTCCGAATACATGCAGTTTCCCGGTCGCATCATAGAGTTGCAGCCGGCCTTTGCGGACGAACCCGCGTAAGAATCTCGATAACAAAAACATAAATTTAACGTCCCGTATCCCGAATGCGCTGATGAGCGCAGATTATGGTGTTATTTGCTCGAAGCTTTGCTGCCTTCGGGCTTTTTAACCGCGCTGTTTTTTACAGTTTTTCTTGCCGCTGTTTTTTTCGGCGCGGCCTTTTTTACAACGACCTTTTTCGCAGCAGCTCTTTTTGCAGGTTTTGCAGCAGCTTTACCTGCGACAGTTTTTTTGGCTGGTCCAGCGACTTTTCTGCTTTTGGTTTCCTGACGCAGCATTTCCCGCTCATCATCGATAATATAATCGCGAACAATCGGTACCGCTTCCCGGTCATTGGCCAGCAACAGCTGGAAAATCATGTTGGAGCCGTGAAGAAAGCCTAATTCCGAAGCAATGAGATAAAACTCCCACATCCGGCAAAAACGCTCGTCATAAATTTCAGCGGCTTTGTCCCAGTTCGCCATAAACCGTTCCCGCCAGGCCTTGAGCGTATAGACGTAGTGGAGCCGCCAAACCTCCGTATCGGCAACCCACAGGTTTACCCGCTCGCTGGAGGCGAAAACCTCCGAAAGCGCCGGTGCATAGCCCCCGGGGAAAATATATTTGCGCAAAAACGGGCTGGTGGTGCCCGGCGGACTCATGCGGCCGATTGCATGGAGAAATCCAAAACCGTCATCTTTAAGCAGGTTCTTAAACTGGCCAAAAAGCTCATCATAATGATTGACGCCGACATGCTCCATCATGCCGACGGAAACCACCCGGTCAAATTTCCCGGTAAGCTCACGATAATCCATCTGTTTGAAATGGACACGATCGGCAACTCCGGCTTCTTCGGCGCGCTGACGGCAGACGCGAATTTGCTCGCCCGATAAATTAACCGCCGTAATCTCGACGTCAGCCAGGCTTGCCATATAAAGCGCAAGACCACCCCACCCGCAGCCCAGTTCAGCCACTTTCATGCCGTCCTTGAGACCGAGTTTGGCGCATATGTGGCGCTTCTTGTTGGCCTGCGCCTGCTCTATTGTTTCATCCGGTGAATTGAAATATGCGCAGGCATATTGCAAATCATCACACAAAAACAAGCGATAGAGTTCTTCGGATATATCATAATGCTGCGCTGCGTTTTCCGCTGCCTTGCCAATTGGATTATATTGTTGCAGCCCGCGCAAACGTTTCCATCCCTCGCGCAGAATTTTCTGAGCGGGATGGTCTCCTAATGGCCGGCGGTTAATCGAAAAAAGATAGAGGAAATCGTAACAGCTACTGCCCTCCTCAAACGTCAAAGTGCCATCCATATAGGCTTCACCAGCGTGAAGCTCCGGATTGAAAAACAGTTTGGTGTAAAGCGATTTATCGTGCAGCCGTGCCGTCACACTCGGGCCATCGAACCGTCCGCCAAATTGGTACCTTTTTCCCTCGACATCAATAAGCTGCAAGGTGCCTTTTTCTATAAATCCCTTGAGCAGATTTGAAAGCAGTCTCATATTACCCTTTACCTATAATTTTTGCGCTCTCCCTAAAGCACAAGTTACGGGCAATGGCAATCAATACGCTTTAAATTGCAGTCATTACTTCACTAAATGAAAAAATAAATCGGGAATTGATCTAAGCCTTACCTTCGCCGAGCCGAACAGCAGTGGTCTGGGGCGCAGGTGCCGCCGTCCGGCTTCTGTTCAAAACCATACGATCGTGAAGTCCTACAATAATACGGCTGCCGGTTTTTTCGAATAAAAACGGCAAAAAGGCATGAACGAAACAACAAAACGCCCCACCCAGCATTTTTATGCCAAAATATGAGGCACTGTGCATATGCTGCAAATATGTTTCTCCGACAGTCTCGGGATGTTCTTTGAATAGTCTGTACATGTTTCCTCCATCAAACCAGGGCGTGACCTATTTTTATAAAAGAACATTACGACAAAATTCGCGGATTTTATTTGCGTTGTTGACTAAGTTTTGAAAGAAATATAGAAATTTTTTCCAATTATCTTTCAATATATGGAATTTATTTTTTGGACAATATAGACAGAAAGATCCTGCGCCTGCTGCAAGAAGACGCAACAAAACCCATCGCTGAAATTGCTGATCTGGTCGGCATCAGCTCCACACCGTGCTGGCGCCGAATTCAAAGACTTGAAAAAGACGGCATCATTGCCAG
>JAJFHR010000088.1 GCA_021775515.1 Hyphomicrobiales bacterium
GGGCTAAGCAAATCCATCTGCCGGACTTCGGCGGCTGCAGGTTGCCGGGCCCAAACCGGTGGAGTTTTGGCCTGGGCTGCCAGATGATCAATTGGCGATGGTTCAAAAACATCTGCCTTTTGCTCGCCGGATATTCGCCAACAGCAAATATTGCCATGTGCATCTAATATTTCATCAGCCTGAGGTCTAAGTTCATTTGATATAAGGTTATACCAGCAACGCGGCGAGGGCGGCTGTTTGCCTTCATAACCAGTTATGTATAACCGGTCCCGGGCTCTGGTCATGGCGACATATAATATTCGATTATACTCTTCAATCTCGGCCGTTTTCTCCCGCTCCAGGCCTTGCTCAACAATGTGGTTTTCAAAATTCTTATTGGGACGCCATATCAACATTTCCAAGGGTGACTCAGGGCGGCCATCAATCGGTGTGGTAAGGATTTTGGGCTGTTTCCTGGGATCAGGAACCCGGTGACAGGTATCCGGTAAAATGACGATATTTGCCTCCAGGCCCTTGGCGCCATGCACCGTCATAACGCGAACTTCATCGCGGCCGTGCTCCATGTCGCGCTTGGCCTCAACGTCTGCTGCACCAAACCAGGCGATAAAGCCCTGGAGCGAGGGAGTATTAGAACTTTCAAAATCAAGACAAAGGCTGAGAAACTCGTCAATTGGATCATTGGCCTCGATGCCCAACCGGCCAATAAATTTTCGCCTGCCATTGTCAGCATTTAATATTTGAGCAAAAAACTCAAATGGCGGGATTTTGTCGGCCCTGCCAAGCAACTTTGACAAAGCGTCATGCGCTTCGGCAAAAAGAGCGTCTTGTGATTTTTGCGCCGCTAGCGAACGCCAAAGCGTGGATTTGCGGCCATGAGCCAAAGCAAAGAGTTGATCGTCGTTAAATCCAAATAATGGCCCTTTGAGCACAACCGCCAGATTGAGGTCGTCGTCGGCCAGGAGGGCAAAACGCGCCAGTGCCAGAAGATCCATAACAGCCAATTGCTGCGATAAGTGCATGCGGTCAATGCCTGCAACCGGAATGTCCGCCTTTTTCAGTGCCTCGACCATGGCATCGACAAAATTGTTGCGCCTGCGCACTAAAATTAGAATATCGGAAGGTCTTATCGGGCGGCCCCGCGGCTCCAAGATTTCCTTATTGTCAATCCAGCCTTTAATGGTTGCAGCAATTTTACCGGCCAGAATCACTCCCGGACTGGAGGTGCCGGGATAATCCAAGGGCGCGGTCCAGGGGTCAGACGGCTGCTCATCCTCGGGTTTTTCAGTTGGCCATATTTCAATCAGGCCCTGCTGTCCCTGTCGAAAAGCTTCATGAATGCAGGCTTCACCCAGGCTGGTCATGCCTTGCGCTGCCTGCGGTTGTGAAAACACCCGGTCGACTGCGGCAAGAATTTCACCGGTAGAGCGGAATGAAACCGTCAGCGGCACACTTTCGAAGGCCCGGTCGATAAATCCGGCGCGGCGCTGGAAATGCCGCCGCATGCGGTCAAATTCTTCCGGGTTTGCCCCCTGGAAACCAAAAATGGATTGTTTTTCATCACCAACGGCAAATATCGTCCTGAGGGTTTCATGCGCCCCGGCACCGGCAAAAAATTCATCGCTGAGAGCTGATATGACCTGCCATTGCTCCGGGCTGGTATCTTGAGCCTCGTCGACGAGGATGTGATCAATGCCATTATCAAGTTTATACAAGACCCAGGCCGCCGCCTGGTCTTGCGACAAAAGATGAGCGGTGCGCACGATCAGATCATCATAATCAAGCAGCGCCCGGGCCGTTTTTTCCGCCTCATAAACACCGAGAATTTTATCGGCAATGCGCAGCAGGGAACCGGTGTTGTCGGCGATGCGAAGAGACTTGAGCTTGTCACCAATGCCGTCTAACCGCATCTGCTCATCTTCAAGAAACTTTGCCTTGAGCGGATCGTAATCAATGAGGGTTTTTGTGACGACACTTTTAAACGGGCCGCCGTCTTTTTTGAAAAACAGGGATTTATAAAGGCCATATCGCTGATCAGGATCGCTGGTATCGCGCAGGGTGCGCAAAGCCTGCGATTTTTTCGCATCTGTTGGCAACCCGGCGCTGTAGTAGGCAATAAACTCCTCCAGGCGTTCCGGTATAAGACTAGCCGGGCCGATGGCTTCGGCCAGTAAAGTACCGTGCTCATCTTCTGCATTAAGGCCAAATGTCTGGCGTAATTTTTTTTCTACCTCATCCATGCCGCCGAGATGATGATGCAGACCGCGCAACAGGGTTCGGTGTTTTAATACCTGAGTTATCAGACCGTCAAAATCAGCCGCGCTCAAGGCGCCGGAAACAATCTTGAGTGCCGTGGTTATTTCTGCATCGCGATCGTCATCAAGCGTTGAAAAAACCTGCTCACGTGCTTCATTGAGAAGTTCTGCCGCGGTGCGATCATCCAGAATTTCAAAATTCGGGGCAACATTGGCCTCAAGGGCAAAACGATGAAGAATGCGCTCACAAAACGCATGGATTGTTTGAATTTTCAGACCACCGGGCGTTTCTAAAGCGTGCGCAAACAAACGGCGGGCGCGAATTAGCTGATCGGGTGAGGGTGCAGCTCCGGTGATGTTTGCAACTTCTTGGCGAAGCGCTTCAGCCGTCAACATGGCCCAGCCGGCCAGGCGTTGGTTGAGCCGGTTGGCCATTTCGGCAGCGGCTGCCTTGGTGAAGGTGAGGGCTAAAATTTTCCCAGGCTCGGCACCATCGAGCATGAGGCGTATAATTCGGTTGACCAGCACATGAGTTTTGCCCGACCCGGCATTGGCCGAGACCCAGGCTGATTTTTGCGGATCGGAAGCAACCCGCTGGCTCAGGCTTGTTTTATCCTCAAGGCTTGTCATCATTCGCCCTCATCAACACCAAAGCGCTGCCATTCTTTCAGCCGGGCCAAATGGTCATAGGTGCCGATTGATCGCTCAAACTTGGGAATAAGGCGGGAAAGATAAGGCGTGCTTTGACGATTGAATTCAACAACACGGCGATTTAGTCCTTCAATTGCTTCATCGCCCGCCCGGGCCGGGCTTATTGTCTCAGATCTGTATTTGTCTATGGATTTTGTTTCACCTGCCGGCTCACCGCCTGAAAGTCTGATATAAACAATCCCTAAGACATCCATCGCTGGGATATTGTCAAAACCTCCGGCTTTTAATATTGCCGCTTCCAGAGGTAATTGCGGACTTAAGCCGCTGAAAACCTGAACGGCACTAGGGGTTGTGCCGGTCTTGTAATCATAGATAACGGCGGTGTTGCCCGACTCACGCAAATCTATTCTGTCGGCGCGCGCTGTCAGTGTGAATATTTCGCCATCTGCATCAAACACATATGACCCTGAAACTTCGGTAACATGCCGGTGCACGCCGCAGCTGCGCTCTATTTCCGTTGCGATAAACCATTCAGCGACGCGTTCAAAACGCGGCCACCATAAAGTGTGAACGCTTGGCCAGATATTGGTCTTTTCAAAACTCCGCCGACCGATAGCCAATAGCTTTTCAAGGGCGTCATCAGCATCGGGAGCTATATTTTGTTCAATGAATTTTTGCAGAGCGTCGTGAATAATCAACCCGCGGTGAGAGGCATCGGGTGAGGCTTCCAAAGGATCCAGTTCTTCCAGCTTTAAAATTTTGCGGGCGAAAATTGCATAGGGATCGCGAATCCAGGTTTCAATATCCGTGACGCTCAATTTGCGCGGTCGCGCCGCAACCGGCGGACACGGTCGCGGTGCAGGTACAGGTCGTGCCGGCGTGTTGTCATAATCGAGACCTTGCACCCAATCAAGCCAGGGTTGAGAGCTCTTAAAGCAGTCCACAAGTCCAAGGCCGGCGGCTATAGCCTCCAGCCTCAACACCCAACGGCTGGGAACCGTGGGCGAGCCACCTGACTTTTCCGCCCGAGTCAAAATCACCCGGGGGGCTGCTACAGCCTGAGCAAAATCATGTGCAGACAGGCCAATGCGCCGTTCGGGTGGTTGCAGGCCAAGTGCGGAATGCATGGGCCGGCTGAGCCACGGGCCGGCATCGGGCAAGGCTGGCCAGGTGGTTTCATTCAGGCTGCCAAGAATAAGCACATCAGGCTGCTGCAAGCGCGCTTCCAACGGACCCCATATATGGGCGCGGGGATGGCGGCTTGCCGGGGGTCTGACCACGGCGCCTAACATTAAGACGCCGAGCATCGGCTGATAGGAGCGCAGGGTCAAATGCAAACCTGTGTCTTCGGCATTCAACAGGGTTTCGAACAAATCGCCGAGCATTTCACCCGCATCACCTGACCACAATGCCGTTTCACCTGGTGGATCTGTTTGTGCTGATAATAATTCACTGGTTAGGATGTGGGCGCGCGCTATGTCGCCCAGGGAGACGGGAGAGGCCGATAAATTTTCCAAGGGATCGACGGCGTGCTCAAGGCGATTGAGAAGATCATTACATTTATCCCAGTCTTCTCCAGTAAGGCTGGCCACATTGGCTGGAACGCGCTCGCCGTCCTCTGCCCGGCGGCGTTGGGCAACAAGGCTCTGTTTCAAGGTCTTTATGCCACTTTTCAGTTTTGGCCCCCTGAGAACTGCTTGTTCAAGATTGCGAATTCTCGCCCGTATGTCAGCCGGATCCAGCCCCAACCGGCACAAAGGGTGCTTGAGCATGGCCAGCAGCGGCACGGCGGAAAAACCCTCCGCAGCAGCCTCAATCACGAGCGAAACAAAAACAGCGGTTTGCGTATTGGTCAGCGGTAGACCGGCTGAATCATCAACCACAATCTCCCATCGCCGAAGTTGGGCAGCCACCCGGCGGGCGAGCGTACGGTCTGGCGTTACCAATGCAATTGTCTGAACGGGATTATCAATGGCCTGGCGCATAACAAGCGCTATTGCAGCCGCTTCTTCCCGCTGGGTCGGTGCGGTAATTATTTCGATGCCAGACAGGGCTTGGCGCGCGCTATTAACATCAATTGCTGCAAGACGGCTTTGCCACTGATCCGTGGTTTTCCACGGCCGCAAGGCTTCGCTGACAAGACGGGAGACGCTAAGAGATTTTTTCTCGTGGGTTACGCCGGGCAACGTCAGCACATCGGTGCGGTCTACCTCCATAGCCTCCAATAACTGCTTCATGCCATATTGCGGGTGTTCGGGGCCAATTTCCCTCCAGGCCTCATCGTCGAGATCAATATCCAGACCGGGTAAAACGACGGCTCCATTGGGCAGATGAGCAATTGCCGACAACAGGGCTGCTGTTGCCGGAATGCTGCCGGTGGAACCTGCGGCAATTACCGGGGCGTCGGGAGGATTGACTTGGAGCCTTTGAGTTTGCGCCCTAATCAGGATGTTGCGCCGGGCGTGTGGCTGAATCTGGTTTTTCTCGGCCAGGATTTGCGGCAAGGCCTCGGTGATAATCTGCAAAAATTCCAGCGTAATCTGCCAGTAGCGTTCGTAATCTTCCGGTACGAGAGATTTAAGATTGCCAAGATCAATACCTTCGGTATCGGCGGCATCTATCAGCTTTCCCAGGTCAGCCGCCAGCGAGGCCGCCTGAGCCGGCGTAATGTTATAAATAACATCTGATTCCAGATCTTCGTGAACCCGCGCTCGTATTTCCGACCACTTCATAATCAGGCGCATCAAGATTAGCTGGCGGTCCAGTCTTGATATTGCCGGCGGTATATCGGGGTGGTCATCCCTGCCCAGAGGAGTTGTGAAGGGCCCGTCTTCTAGAAAAAACTCATCTTCATCAACATCGCCAATTGGCCTGATATCAGGCAACAGCAGCGCATTTTTGCCACTGGTATTCAAAAATGCCTGCATCAACGCGCGCTGCGCACGCCGGGTCGGCACAAGCAGGGTATATCTGGGCAAGATTTCCGGTGCCGGTGCCGGTGTTTCGGCATGAGGGAAGTTTCCCGCCAGTACCGCGTTTACCAGACAGTCCGCGAACGGCTGTCCCGGAGGTATCGTAAATATGCGCGCCTTTGGTTTAACACTCATGGGATCAGGGCTTTGAGTTGAGCTTTTTTTCTGCCGCAATCAAGGCTTCAGGTGTGCCAATATGCATCCATAACCCCTTCAATGCCACCCCGAACAACCGGCCGTGCAGGAGCGCTTTGTCCCACACCAGATTAAGAGAGAACGCACCTTCCGGCGCGCTGTCAAAAAGGCGGGGGTGAATGAGACAGCACCCAGTATGAACAAAAGGTGCTTTTTCTTCCTTTTTACGGCGCGACAGCCGCCCTTGGTCATCAAGATTAAAATCACCCTCCCCACTATATCCCAAGCTATTATTTCGAACCGCCAGCAACATCAGGCAGTCCATTTTTTCATCGTCCCAGGCCGTTTGCAAAGATTTTAGATTTTCTTCATCCTCGTCACGCCAGAGCGTATCGCTGTTCAAAATGAAAAACGGCCCAGGGCCGAGTGTGTCCAAATTGGCTTTGGCACCGCCCCCGGTATCCAGCAGTTCAAGCCGTTCATCTGCGATTATTAAATCCGGCAATTTGCTTTTTATAAGATGTTCTTCCAAAAGATCCGCCAGGTAATGAACATTGACGACAATCGGCCGTATGTTCAGCGCCGTTAAACGTTGCAGCGCATAATCAATTAGCGGCTTTCCATTAAGTTCGATCAACGGTTTGGGCCGGGTAAGGCTCAGGGGGCGCATTCTGGTTCCCAGACCAGCCGCCATGATCATTGCTGCTGGTGTAAAAGTTTCTGTCACGCTTTGTTGTTTTTTCGTCATTTCTCTGTCGATGGTTGTTGGGACACTCGGATGATTTGTCAGTTCGCAAGGTGGTGGTCAAACCAATTTTTAAGGGTCTTGAGGCGGGGATGGCTCAGATTGCGCTCAAGGTAAGCTCTGACGCGGGGGACATGGGCAAGGTAAGCCGGTTTGCCGTCCCTGTCTGCCAAACGCGAGAATATGCCAAGAATTTTGGTTGCGCGCTGAGCACCGAGGATAGCATAGGCTGTATCAAATGCCTGACGGTCAAAACTTATTGCCGATTGTGCAATCTGCCGCCAGTAATAGTCATACAATATGGTCTGCGTATCCACGGAGACGTCGAACCGTGCGTCTTGAAGCAGGGACATCAAATCATATGCCGGGTGTCCTAACACCGCATCCTGATAATCCAGCAAACCGACACGCGCGGTGCCTTGCCTTTCAGGCAACCAGATAAGATTTGGCGAATGATAATCCCGCATAGTCCAGATTAACGGTTGTTTGGACAATTCGGTCCAGAAAGGCTGCCAAAGTTGTAAAAATTCTGTACGAACGCTCTGCGGTGCAGGTGTGCCAATTATGCGCGGCCAATACCAGTCAATTAACAGCTCAACTTCTACTTCTAGGGCTGTCCGGTCATATCGCGGCAGGATGTAGCCGTTCAATTTGTCGATTTTCTCCTTATCATTCAGCCGGGTGGCAAGGTCCACCAATACGTCAATGGCTGCCTGCATCGGCTCAATCATGTTCCTGCCGGATACTGCCATATCAAAATAAACCGCGGTGCCGAGATCCTCCAACAACAAAAAACCGTTTTCGCGATCACTGGCATAAATTTCCGGCGCACTCAGGCCCAAGGAGCGCAGGGCCTTTGTCATGGCAATAAACGGAACAACACCCTCCGCAATGTGAGCTAGTTCACTATAGGATTTGCCATTGCGTATTTTTGGTCCGTCACTCTGGTTGGGCATATCCATCAAAATGCCCGGCCGGTCTTTGAACTGGACGCGCTCATAGCGGCGGTGCGATGCATCACCCTGCAGATACCGCCGCACAGGATCGTTCTGGTTCATCTGTTGCATGAACTGCGCGCATAATTGCCAGCGTTCGAGTTTTTTTTGCCACGATCCGTGACCTTCGATGTTGAAGCGGCGGCGGACCGGCGAAATGTCTTCTATGGTGATCATTAACCGGTTGGAAAAATCGCTTTGGCTAATTCTATCAGGCCATTCCACCAGAACGATACCGTCATTCAGAGCATCCTGTAATCCCAACTCGTCGACTTCAGAGCTGGTGTTAATGCGATAGAGATCAAAATGGGCAGCCTTCAGGCGTAAATCATCATACGCTTGCACAAGTGTGAAAGTCGGACTGGGAACCTCGAGTT
>JAJFHR010000089.1 GCA_021775515.1 Hyphomicrobiales bacterium
CATGACAACGTCCAGCTTGTTTCCGGCCTGCCGGACAATCTGGTTGATATCATCCAGCACCCACGGGCTGTTCAGGCAATTTATCCTCACCCAAAGTCCGGTATCGCCAAAGTCATTGGCCAGCGCCATTTCAACAAACCCGTTACGCGCGGCTTCCTTAGCGTCAATGGGAATGGCATCCTCAAGATTGCCCAGGATCACATCCACCTGTTCGATCATTTGAGGGACACGTGTGCGCATTTTTTCTATGTGAGGAGGCAAAAAATGAATCATCCGTTCCAATTTTAACGGTAACTCCCGATAAGGATCGGGCGCGCCAATAGCCAGCGGCCGGTAAAATTTTGACGGTAGTTTTCCCATTCTCAGCCCTAATGCGAAATTTCAGAATTTCTTCTGAAAAAATAACATCTCATCATTAGTCATAAGGGAAAATGACGCAATGCACAATGAGAACTAAGGCAATAGGCCAAAACAAGCAAAATCTTATACACAATCCGGCTAAATATTCCAAAATCCAGGAAAAATAACTTTATTGCAGATGCTCAGCATTTCCATCCCAACGACAGTTTTCGACCCATCAATCGCTCGGGATTTTCCCTAAACAGCGATTAACATTAGAACTGTTGACATTCTGGCAGAAAGGTGCCGATTCCAAGGTTTATTCAAAATAAATTTAGTTCTTTGCTGAGCGCTGGGCACAGCAAATTCTTGATTGTGTGCCTTACGGGGAAGATATTTTGCAAAATCGCCATGTGCCGTGCCATGAAAATACAGCGGCTGATGAAAAGTTAATATTGAATGCAAAGACAAATCGGTCAAATATTGATTGCAAGAGCGCGATAAGATAGAGCCTAGGTGGGTAATTTCCTTAATCGTTCAAAATGACAATAAGAACAGTTAAACCGCATCCATGAATACAGTCATCAACCTCGTCCTGCCGTTTTTCGGTCTCATACTAATGGGGTTTTTAGCTGGGAAATTTTTATCCAAGGATGCACGTGGCATTGAATGGTTCAACACCTTCGTGGTGTATTTTGCGCTTCCGCCGCTAATTTTTCAAACGGTTGCTTCCGCACCCGTTGCCCAGTTGACCAACTGGCCATTCATTCTCGCCACTACATTTTCCTCTTATACGATTTTTATTCTGGCCTTTGCCATTGCTTTGGTTTTCATGAAAAAGCGCGTTGGCGAAGCAACGGTGATGAGTGCCGCGGCAAGTTATGGCAATATCGGATATATGGGACTTCCGCTAACTGTCGCAGCTTTTGGTTCTACTGCGGCAATCCCCGCTGCCTTGATTTTTTGTTTTGATAGCACTCTGCACTACATTTTAGTTCCGATGTTGAATTCGATGGGCAAACCAAACCGAGAACCCATGGGGCTCATCGTGCAGAAAATAATTCAACGGGTTTTCCTTCATCCTTTTATCATCGCCACGCTTTTGGGCGCCCTTGCGGCGGTCTTTACGCTCAAATTACCTCAACCTGTTGATACTTTGCTCGATTTTCTAAGCCGTGCTGCAGCACCCAGCGCGCTCTTTGCGCTTGGCGTAACAGTTGCCTATCAGCCGCTGGCAAAAATCGGCGGCGAACTTCCGCTAATCGTTATTGCCAAAACAATTTTGCACCCTCTACTGGTTCTCATCGTATTGAGCACCATGGGCGGTTTTGATCCCATATGGGTGGGCGTTGCGGTTCTCATGGCATCGCTGCCCACGGCTGCCACCGTCTTTGTGATGGCTTTACAATATGATGAATATGTAGAAGGTTCTTCCAGTGCCATTCTTATAACCTCGATCGTGTCGATCTTTACGGTATCAATGGTGTTGATTTTGATTGATCGCGGCAAACTGCCGATCGATTTTTTCTAAGACGGCCGCTTTAGAGTTAACCGGTCAATTCCCCGTAAATTGGCCCTCTGGATGAATGGTATTTATGATGACTGGTCAACCTCTTGCCGGCGTGCGTGTGTTAGACTTTTCAACCTTGCTTCCCGGACCTATGGCAAGTCTCATGCTGGCGGAATCAGGTGCAGAGGTGGTTAAAGTCGAACGGCCGGGGTATGGTGAGGAATTGCGTCTTTATGAGCCGCGCTGGGGCCGGGAAGGGGTGAATTTTTCTGTATTAAACCGCGGTAAAAAAAGTATCGCGATTGATCTGAAGGATGCGCGGAACATAAAGTTGATGGAACCGCTCATTCGCGATGTTGACATTATTATCGAACAGTTCAGACCCGGTGTAATGCAGCGGCTGGGGCTCGGTTATGAGGCGGTGCGAACCATTAATCCCAAAATCATCTATTGCTCGATAACCGGATATGGCGCCACCGGTCCCAAAACATCCGTGGCGGGTCATGATCTAAACTACATCGGTGATACCGGCATATTGTCTTTGAGCATGGGCACGGCTGAACATCCGGTGGTGCCGCCAGTGCTTATCGCCGATTTGGCAGGGGGCACCTATCCGGCGGTGGTGAATATCTTATTGGCGCTGCTCCAACGGGAAAAAACCGGCGAGGGCACTCACCTCGACATCGCCATGACGGACAATATGTTCATGCTTTCTTATTGGGCCTCGGCGATTGGCAATGCTAAAAAAACCTGGCCCAAAAGTGGTCGGGAACTGCTTACCGGCGGATCTCCCCGTTATCAGATTTATCCGACCAAGGATGGTGAATTTGTCGCCGCTGCCCCTTTGGAACAAAAGTTTTGGCAGCGCTTTTGCGAATTAATAGAGCTGCCGGAAGAATTCCGGGACGATCAAAAAGATCCGGAAAAAACCATTTCAGCGGTGGCAAAGCTGATTGAACATAAACCGTCTCGGCATTGGCACAGGGTATTCTACGGTGAAGATTGCTGCTGCAGTATTGTTGCCGATTTGAAACGCGCGGTTAATGACCCGCATTTCGTTCAACGGGGACTATTTGACCATAAAATTGCCAATGAAAACGGCGAACAACTGCCGGCCTTGTCAGTTGCCGTTGTCCCACAGTTCAGAGACGATCCCGCCAAACCCAAGTCAGCCCCTGCACTTGGCTCACATAACGATGAGTTTTTAAAAGGGTCTTCCTGATAGATTGGATAATTCACGATCACGACCGCGATATACCTCATTCCTGCATGATACGCGGCACATCGTTTAGCGGTTGCATGCCGCGCTGCATTACCTCTCGCCTTAACGGGCCAATATTATTTAACAAAAACAGGCCCAGCCCCCGGGCACCTTGCAGCGGCGCAAAATTGTGAATAAGAGATCTGTTCAAAAGATCGACCACAACAGTTCGCGGAAATATATCGAGCCGCCGCCGCCGATCAAAGGTGAGCATGATATCATCAGAGCCAATATCCTCATTTGCCGAATTGGCATCATCAATAAGCTCCGCCGCTAAGGCGGCATCGCGCAGTCCAAGATTTAATCCCTGAGCGCCGATAGGCGGGAGCACATGGCCTGCTTCGCCGACCAGCAATATTCTGTTTTTGGCAAACTGGCGCGCGGTTAGACCGTGTATCGGGAAAAGTCCACGTGGTGTGGCTTTAGAAATTTCACCAAGGACAAAATCCATTTGGTGGGCGAGCCGTGCGCAAAAATCCGTATCGGACAGTTGGTGGATTTCATCTGCTACGTCGGGTTTTTCAATCCACACCAGGCTTGAGCGGTTGCCCTCCAGCGGAACTACGGTAAGAGGACCGGCTGGATAGTGAAACTCGGTTGACATATTTTCATGGGGCAAAGAATGAGAAAAACTGCAGGCCACCGCTTTTTGTGGATATGACCAATTGGTGACTTTTATTTTTGCAGCCTCCCGGCACAGCGAGTTGCGCCCATCTGCAGCAATTACACAACCGGCGGATATTTGCCCGGAGACGTTATCAACAGAAAGTTTGACCTCGGTGTCAGTGGTTTCAACATGGTCAATCGACCCGCCAATCATGGTGAGGTTTTTGGCTTTGCGACAGGAGCGTTGCAGTGTGTTTGTCAACAAGGTCAAGGGCACATTCCAGGCAAAAGGATCGCCGCCAAGTTCATGTGCATCAAACGTAGCGGTCGGCGCACTCAGGAACCTCTCCGTCCGGTCTATTAGACGCATTCGCCACAAAGGCGCAGCCGAATTTTCGCAAACCGACCACAGGTTGAGATGTTTGAGCAATCTTGTGGCGCCTTGCATGAGAGCAATCGTCCGCGCATCATCGCGGGCACCGGAACCTGTTTTTTCCTTAAAGAGCGGATCAACCAGCGCAACTTTCAGCTTGGCGCGAGCAACCAGCAGGCCTGCAACAAGTCCCGCTGGGCCTGCACCGGCAATGACAACATCATAACGATCTTCTATCATGGACAATCCGACGCAATTGGTTTAGGCGATTTTCAATCTGGCGCTAACCTCACGAAAGTAACGTC
>JAJFHR010000090.1 GCA_021775515.1 Hyphomicrobiales bacterium
GTATACAACGCCGGCGGGCTTGGACTCCCGATCGTGATGACGGTTGGCAACCGGGCGATAGGTGCGCCGATTAACATCTGGAACGATCATACTGACGCCATGTCGGTTAAAGACGCAGGTTGGATTCAACTATTTGCCGAAACCAATCAAGAAGCCGTCGATTTGCATATTCAGGCCTTTCGTCTGGCCGAGGAATTAAGTTGTCCGGTCATGGTTTGCATGGACGGATTTATCCTGACACATGCCTATGAGCGTGTTGATGTTCCGACCCAGGAGGAAGTGGATGCCTTCCTGCCTGCTTATGATCCCGTACAGATCCTGGATCCCGCAGACCCCTATTCCATTGGTGCCATGGTCGGGCCGGAAGCCTTTACCGAGGTGCGATATCTTGCCCATGAAAAGCAGCTTCAGGCGTTGACGCTTATTCCGGAAATTGCCGGTGTATTCAAAGAAGTTTTCGGCCGTCCGTCGGGAGGTCTGATCCACCCCTACCGCACTGAGGCTGCTGAAACGGTCATGGTCGCACTTGGTTCGGTAAATGGCACGATTAAGGATGTTGTGGATGAGATGCGTGAGGCAGGTGAGGCCGTCGGTTCGATTGGCATTTGCTCGTTCCGTCCATTTCCGCTTGATGAATTAAGAGCGGCATTAAGCTTTGCCAAACGTGTAATCGTAATTGAAAAGAGCCTGGCGCCGGGCCTCGGCGGTGTTGTTGCCTCAAATGTCCGAATGGCTTTACGCGACGCACCCTTGCCGGTCTTCACAGTCGTTGCCGGTCTCGGTGGACGCCCGATCACGATCGCTGCACTTAAACAGGTAGTTATGAGTGCGGTGGACGGTCAATTGTCCGATGTAGAGTTTCTGGACCTCGACAAGAAAGTCGTCGAGGATGAAATCGCCCGGGCGCGAAAAACCCGCCGCTCGGGGCCGACTGCCGAGAACATTCTCAAAAATCTGACCAGCGTAACAGGAGACACTGACGATCGGGGCAGGACACTATGAAACAGAAAAACGCTCAGCAACGTGTAAAATTTTACCAGACCGGCACACATACCGTCGGCAACCGGTTAATGGATGATGCAACCCGCACGGTCCAGGCCTCGATGGATCGTTCAAATGCCATTACATCGGGACACCGCGCCTGCCAGGGTTGCGGTGAAGCGCTCGGCGCGCGTTATGCCCTTGATGCTGCCATGCGGGCAAGCAAGGGGCAGCTTGTCGCCGTTAATGCAACCGGATGTCTCGAAGTGTTCACAACTCCCTATCCTGAAACCTCGTGGCAGATCCCGTGGCTGCATTCACTGTTCGGCAATGCCCCGGCGGTCGCTGCAGGTGTAGCCGCCGCCATGCGGCGTAAAGGCCGAAGCGACGTAAAGGTGGTGGCCCAGGGCGGTGATGGCGGAACCATGGACATCGGGTTTGGCTGTTTGTCGGGCATGTTTGAACGCAACGATGATGTTTTGTACTTTTGTTATGATAACGAAGCTTACATGAACACAGGCGTTCAACGTTCATCAGCGACACCGCCGGCCGCACGCACCGCAACAACCCCCGCCGTTGGCCAAAAACCTGGAAACGTGTTTGGTACCGGCAAAAACCTGCCGCTCATTGCCATGGCTCATAACATTCCCTATGTCGCAACCGCCAGCGTTGCTGATCTTCACGATCTCGAAGCTAAAGTTGCCAGGGCGGTAGACATTGAAGGTGCGCGCTACATACACATCATGGTGCCCTGTCCGCTAGGGTGGGGCTCACAGCCGTGCGATACCATTCGCCTCGCCCGGCTGGCTGTTGAAAGCGGATTGTTTCCTTTGTTTGAAGCAGAACATGGCGAAGTTGTCAGGTCTAAAAAAATTCGCCGAAAAGTACCGGTAGAGGAATATCTACGACCCCAGCGCCGGTTCAATCATCTTTTCAAGAAGGGGCAGGAAGACACCGAGCGCCTGTCCTCCCTTCAGCGTATGGCGGATGCTAACATCCAACGGTTCAATCTCTTGGGCGAAAGGCCGAGCCCATGAGCAAACAGCTACCCTTCGCTATCTCCCTTGATCCCGGGACAAGCCTTGCCAATCAAACCGGATCGTGGCGGACAGAAAAGCCGCTTTATGTCGACCGTCTGCCGCCGTGTAACAATGCCTGTCCGGCTGGCGAGAATATACAAAAATGGTTATTTCACGCCGAGGAAGGAGACTATGAGCGCGCCTGGCAGGTTTTGATGGAAGACAACCCGCTGCCGGGCGTCATGGGCCGTGTCTGTTACCACCCGTGTGAAACAGAGTGCAATAGGGCCCAGGTGGATGATGCCGTCGGCATCCATGCCATAGAACGTTTCCTCGGACGCACGGCCTGGGAGCGAAAATGGAAACCGCAATTTGACGCCACACCATCTGGAAAACGGGTCCTGGTCGTGGGCGCAGGACCAAGCGGTCTCAGCGCTGCCTACCACCTGACTCGGCTGGGACATGCCGTCACCATCCGGGAGGCTGGCCCGATGGCTGGCGGTATGATGCGATTTGGCATTCCTAAATATCGTCTTCCGCGCGACGTGCTCGACTACGAGATCCAGCGCATCCTGGATATGGGCGTGGAGCTCGAACTCAACAGCAAAGTTGACGACATTGACGCTGCTTTCGAAAAAGAAGGTTTTGATGCGGTTTTTGTCGCTGTAGGTGCCCATCTCGCCAAACGCATCAACATTCCAGCCCACGCGGCGGGTAAAATTCTCGATGCCGTGAGCCTGCTCCACGAAATGGAAACGGGAATGGAACCTCCGCAATTGGGCCGCCGCGTGATCGTTTACGGCGGCGGTAATACGGCAATGGACGTTGCCCGCACCGCCAAAAGATTGGGTGTTGAGGAGCCCATGATTGTCTACCGCCGCTCAAGAAAGGAAATGCCTGCCCACGACTTCGAGGCTACCGAAGCCGAGGAGGAGGGCATCATGATCCATTGGCTGCGCACCATCAAACAGATTGATGATACCACCTACACCGTTGAAAAGATGAAAATTGATGCAGACGGCCGCCCGCAGCCAACCGGTGAGTTTGAAACCATTGAGGCCGATACGTTGATTTTGGCGCTGGGCCAGGATGTGGACACAGATTTCCTTGAGAGTGTGGCTGGAGTTGAGGTTGCCACGGATGGTGTCGTGAGCGTAAATGACCAGATGATGACCGGCCGCGAAGGGCTTTTTGCCGGTGGCGACATGGTGCCGGCTGAACGCACCGTCACGGTTGCCATCGGACATGGCAAAAAAGCCGCGCGTAATATTGATACCTGGCTTAGGGGCGAACCATACCAACGCCCCGAAAAACATGAGCTCGCCAGTTTTGAGAACCTTAACTCGTGGTATTATGACGATGCCCCGCAGACAGTGCAGCCGCAACTTGACCTGGTCCGCAGGCAGTCGGGTTTCGACGAGGTATTGCAAGGCCTTACCGAGGAGAATGCGCTCTATGAGGCCCGGCGATGTTTGTCTTGCGGCAATTGTTTCGAATGCGACAACTGCTATGGGATTTGCCCCGACAATGCGGTCATAAAACTTGGGCCGGGAAAACGTTTCCAGTTCAATTACGACTATTGTAAAGGATGTGGGATTTGTGCTGAGGAATGTCCCTGTGGCGCTATCAAGATGATTCCGGAAAATGTATGATTCCGACTAAAGATGTTGCCCAAGCGATGATTGAGACGTGAGTAAAACAGATATCAGATCAATAGGTTAATTTGCCAGGCGGTTTAACTTGCCCGAGAATGCTGTTGCCCGAGGATGCACTCCTGCAGCAGCGCGAAGCGCAAACCTCCTTCCGCTGCGAGGGGATCGCGGAAACGGATAATTTTTTCATCAATCTCGAGCCAATCATCTTCCGATAAACAGCGAAGCGCGACGGGGAAGAATTCGTGCTCTTCGGCTGACATATGCGCACGTTCGCCCTGGATGAATTGGTTGGCGATGTCAATAAACGCTTCGCGCGAGATTTCGGCATCAAGAAGAACGTTTATCACCGCGCGGGAAAATTCTCCCAGCCGTTCTGAGCACTTGTCGTGTTCTATTTCGAGGTTGAGCACACGTTCAGCGGCTTCAGGATCCCGTACCTTAAGCTTGCGCAGGATCAAATCTTCTTTTGGATGATGGCAAAGATCCGGATAGGTCAGAAAATAATCCAGCACCTCTTTGATCAAATCATAATCGGGCCGCTCGGTCCTTTTGAAAAGGTTGACTTGCTGTTCCAGCAGGTCGAGCAAAAACCCCATGGTTCTGTGTTCGTTGCGGAGAGTTTGGATAGCTTTCGCTTGATAATTGGTCATGAGATCAATTCCGATAGTTCACCACAACGGCATTTTCACTGGTTTTAACCCGTTAAGCGTTGATCTGGATCAATTTATGCGGCGTTCCCCGGTCTATGTGGACAACTTATCGAGTCATCACACCTAGTTGAAAGGTTCAGCACGGGCAATCAGGCTGTCAAGGTTGGGCTCGTTAGGATTGCGTGGTTTGCCTGGATGAATAATGCTGACCTGGCAACTCTCCGCCGCTTCGACGATTTCGTGGAAGGATCCGCCGTCGGCATCGAGAATATAGGCCTGCATATTGTCGTTGTAGGCAAAGAGGCGGCTGTTAATTTGCGTGCATTCGTTGCAGGTCGTACACCTGCTGGTTTCGATCCACGGCTCATCACTTTCGCTGTCACTCTCTAAACTATCAACAGTATCGGATGTTTCTGCAATTACGCCCGCCTCGACTGGCATTGTTGCCTGCGCAGGTGGCGTAAGCGGCGGCGCTTCACTTGCCGCTGGTTGCTGCTGGTCGCTGGTCAAAGACGGCGGCGTCTCTTGCGCTCTTTCGGCTTCCCAGGCTGCCCGCTCCTGCGCCAGCAATCGTTTGGCGTGAGAATTATTAATGCCGCCTAATTCTTGCAGTTGCCGCCAGGCATCATTGCAGTGGCGCGCCGCCTCAATGATTTTATCGTCAACCTCGCTACGGCGCAGATCATCGTTCGGACCGACAGTCAGGATGTACGGTATTTCTCCATTCTCTGTTTCAAAAGGTGTCTTCAGGCATTGGGCTGCCGGCACCATCTGCTTGCCCCAATGCGCCCGAACACCAGGTTTGAAATAGTGAGCATACCGCTGGTCGCAGACCGCAAAATCCACATAGGTAAAGGCGATGTCCTCGGCCTGACGCTGCAAACCCTCGTCCTCATAGTCGAGCCCATACATCGGCCAGTCGCTTGAGACCTGCGGATTGTCCGTCAGATCGAAGCGCGAAGCCCAATCGGGCCCGGCGGAAGGATCGTATGTAAAGTTAGGAAACGCTCGCGATTCCGTGGCCGCAGCAGCCAGCAGGTAGGCAGAGACGTGCGGCACGGTCTCGACAGCTCCGGAGAATGCACAAAATA
>JAJFHR010000010.1 GCA_021775515.1 Hyphomicrobiales bacterium
TATACGCCATCAAGGCATTCGCGACCTGTATTGAGCCTGATTTTAACGATTGAGGCGGTTATTTTAATCTTATCTCAAAATCATGTGTTGGTTTTGCTGGCTTCTTTTGGGTAATGTCTGTATAAGCGGCACCGAAATTGAATCTGAAGCAACCTTGATGGGCCTCAGATGACGAGTATTATCTCATAGACCCGTAATTAATGGAGTGCACTATGGCAGTCCCGATGAAAAAGGTCACACGTTCCAAGCGTGGCCACCGGCGTTCAACAGATGCGTTGAAACAGCCGTCATATGTGGAAAACAAGGAAACCGGTGAATTACACCGGCCTCATCATATTGATCTCAAGAGCGGCATTTATAATGGCCGCAAGGTTCTAGAGCCCAAGGATTCCCTCTAGATTAAGTTTGTGCAGGCTCAAATGTGGCCCGTAAAAGGTCTGCTTTTGGCGGGCCTTTTTGCATTTCCATGACTGCCACGAGCAAATTCCGCAAAAACAACTTGGCTGAAACGTCAAGTTTTGACATTGTGCACATCTAATCTGAACTGGGAGGCCTCAGATCAGAATGCCTAATATTGTAGAATTTGCCATGTGCGGGGGATGGCGGTGTTATGTTGATCAATTTTCCATTGTTGCTATTGGTGTTCGCGGCCTACAACGCTATCGTTTTTTTCACACAAAGTTCGCTTGCCACCGAAATTTTCTCTATCACGATGATTTCCCAAGTGGAATGGAGCTTCACGCTCAGTGACATGCTGGTCACCGTGGCTTTGCTCATGCTTTTCATTGAGTTGGTGAAGGCGACGCGCGCCGGCACAATTTCGATTGTCGATCACATGTTATCGACCCTGGTATTTATCGGCTTTCTGGTCGAATTCATTGTGGTCGAACAGGCCGCGACCTCGACGTTTTTCATATTGATGATTATCACGCTGATTGATGTTGTTGCCGGTTATACGGTGACGATACAATCCGCCCGCCGCGATTTTGGTGTTGGACCCGGCGATGGCCTGTTCTAGAGCATGATCTGTTGATAAAGGCTCAGGGTCTCACTTGATGGTGCGGTTGTGGTTTCATCCGGCAATGAAACCACAATTTTCAACCGCCCAAATTGCGCATTTTTCGTCGCTTTCAGAATCAGCCCCTGACACACCGACCGCCCCAATCACCTGTCCTGCCTTGCCTCTCATAATCACACCACCGGGCACCGGCATGTAGGCTCCGTCAGTTATTGTGTTCATCGCATTTGCGTGAGGCGGACGATTTAGGGCGCTGGCGCCAAGCGCGCGGGAATTCTGTCCCATTCCCAACGAGCCATAAGCCTTGGCATAGGCGATTTTGGATTTGAGAAACCCGACACCATCCTGGCCCTGCATGGCTTTGAGGTGACCTCCAGCGTCGAGCACAACTACTGCAAGGGGGGCAACGTTCATCGCCGCGCCTTTTTTGAAAACGTTGCGGATAATGGAATTAGCTTTGCTTAGTTTTATGGCGTTCATGATTGCCGTTTCCTTTTATTGTTTTTATTGTCGTGGCGATCGCTTTTTTACCTACACGTCACAATTGTTTTGAGCAGGGTAATAAATCGACTTTAGGGTTAGCATTTTCATATCGTAAAATTGGGGATTTATCTATCTTCCTTCCTTCGCTCATCGGATACAAGTATTTTTTCTTCTCCTGTTAAGGTGTTTTTTATGCGCAATTTTCAACTTCCCGGACGCTCCACAGTTCATGCCACAAACGGCATGTGCGCCACCTCACATCCGCTGGCCGCTCAATGTGCCGTTAAGGTTCTTCAAGACGGCGGCAACGCCATAGATGCGGCCATTGCCGCAGTTTCCGTTCTGTGTGTGGTCGAACCGCACATGACGGGAATTGGCGGAGACTGCTTTGCGATTATCAGCCGCGATGGGCAAAAACCGATCGGCTATAATGGATCAGGGCGCAGTGCCAGTGCGGCGAACATGGATTGGTTTGAAAACCAGGGTATTACCGAACTGGGCGAAGACAGCATCCACACGGTCACCATACCGGGGGCTGTTGAAGGCTGGGCGAGGCTGCTTGGTGATCACGGCACTCTGTCTTTCAATGAGGTTCTGCAACCGGCTATTGGCGTCGCCGAGAACGGGTTCGTGGCAACACCCAGGGTTTGTTACGACTGGGCAACGAACGTGGACAAGCTGGAACGCGACGAGGGAGCTGCCCGGCATTTTCTGTTTGATGGCAAAACTCCAGCGGTTGGTGATCTTTTGCGCTTTCCCGAGCTTGCTGAAACGTTGCGGCTTATCGCGCAGGACGGGCCTGAGGCATTCTATCAAGGTGTAATTGCCACTGACATCATTTCGACCCTAACGGCCAAGGGCAGCCTTATTACCGCGGAGGACATGGCCGCGCATCAAGGAGAATATTGCGAGCCAATCTCAACTACTTATAAGGGGTACGATGTGGTTGAATTGCCGCCTAACGGCCAAGGCATTACGGCACTGTTAATGTTGAACATTCTAAGCCGGTTTGACCAATCTGCTGTGGCTGCGATGAGTGCGGAGAGATTTCACCAGGAGATCGAAGCTGCAAGGCTGGCTTATTCACTAAATGACTGCCTTGTTGCTGATTCCGCACATGTTGAGGTGCCAACAAATCAAATATTAAGTGCAAAAACGGCCGAGCAACTTGCCGAGCGGATAGTCATGGGCCAGGCCGAGGAAAATCCGGTTGGCTTGGTCGAGCAATTCCGTTCTGATACGGTTTATGTCAGTGTGGTTGATAAAGACCGGACTGCTGTATCCTTTATCAATTCACTATATAAAGATTTCGGCTCGGGCATTGTTACACCAAATACTTGCGTTACTCTGCACAACCGCGGTTTGGGATTTAAAATCGATCGCAACCATCCGAGTTGTATCGGACCGTCAAAACGTCCCTTCCATACCATTATTCCGGGAATGGTAATGCAAAATGGCCGTGCGCTCATGCCGTTTGGTGTGATGGGAGGGTCTTATCAACCGATGGGACATGTGCATTTTTTGACCAATATGTTCGATTTTGGGATGGATGTGCAGGAGGCCATCGATTTCCCCCGGGTCTTTTTTGATGAAAAGGGCCTGGGCATAGAGGATGGTGTGACCGAGGCCATTTATCAGGAACTGGCGAAAATGGGACACACGGCGTGCCGGGCGGAAAAACCCTGGGGCGGTGCCCAGGCCATTTGGATTGATCATGAAAAAGGTACGCTTACCGGCGGGTCGGACCCGCGAAAAGACGGACTTGCTCTGGGATATTGATTTTGGCCGCCAAGTTTTATTTCCTTGTGCCCGGCAGGTAAGCGGTGCCAGCCGTTGTTAGACGTGGGCAAGAGTGGTTGACTTTTTGACCGGTAACATCCGCTGATTATAAGCGTTTCTGGCTGGGCCCGGCCGGCGGCGAGCCGCGCGAGCGATAGTTTCGATTGCTGTTTCCTGACCTATATACTGGGCAATGAACGGCGTGAAGGAACGCCAGCGCCGGGCGCTTGACGGGTTGTTTCGATTTGTCTGTTCAAGTGCTACTGGAAGTGCGCGCGCGTCTAAATTTTCGGCTCTTCGTAAACTTTCCGCGGATCGATTTTTCCCCACAATGTTATTGCCCAAGCCACGTTTGGATTTCAGGGTTTTGTCGTGGTGTCGGCGGTCTATGTCCCGCTGTGGGTAGGAATTAGAAGTGGGCTCAATACGCATTTGGTTCCAAGTGTTTCATTATGGTTCATATACCTGTGTACGACGCAAATTTCTGGCCAACTACCAGCAATGAAACATTAACCATGTAAGGAGTTTGCGTGGGTAATAGTTTAGTATTTCCCCAGTTATGTTTGCGATTTATAGTTTCCCCAATCGATTTTTCGGTTTTTTTAAGACTTCGCCCCTAGGCTGGATGAGAATGAAAGGGTTTGTTTTGTAGGGGATCGTTACAGAAAAGCTCTGAATTATAAAAGCCCAGAAGGGCAAGGAGGCAGGTGTGACCACCTTGAGTGAGACAGAAGGTAGTCCAATTATTTCAGGCGGTGTTGAGGAAGTGCAGGATACAAAATTGATGGAGAACACCGGCCGCAGACGCCGGGATGTACGTTCTTCCCATGAATTTCAGCCGGAAAAGGTTACTCTGGACAGAATTCGGCGGGTGCTGAAATCTGTAGAGCATGCGATTTACGAATGGAATATCGTCGAAGACACGCTGCAGTGGAGCGGCA
>JAJFHR010000091.1 GCA_021775515.1 Hyphomicrobiales bacterium
GGCAAGTTCGTCAACGCCTCGTTCGACAAGGCGAGCGAGGACAACGAGCGCATGGCGGCGCGCCTTCGCCTGCCCGGCCAGGGCGAGGGCAACGACCTCGCCGTGGTCCAGATCGCCGGGCTAGTGGCACGCCGCATCAAGTCGGACCTCGCCGAGGGGCTCGTGGTTCGCGCCGGCGACCGCTACGGCATCATCCGCTTCGGCAGCCGCGTCGACGTCTATCTTCCGACCGGGTTCACGCCTATGGTGATCGAGGGCCAGCGCTCGGTCGCCGGCGAGACGGTGCTGGCGGATATCGCGTCAAAAGAAATAGAACGTGAAGTCCGGATGAGTTGAAAATGCATTTCGAGATGAACTGTTAAATCTGTAATCGGAAAGTATGTTGCGTGAAAAGACCAACACTTAGATCCGCGAAAAACCCGAAAAAGCGCCGCCAGCGGCGCCTTAGGTTTAGCCGTGTTCCGATTAGAGTGCTTATCCCAAACGTGATTACCCTGCTGGCCTTATGCAGTGGTTTGACGGCCATAAGAATGGGTATTGATGGGCGATTTGAGCTTGCGGTGGCAGCTGTGATCCTGGCCACAGGTCTTGATGCATTGGACGGGCAGGTGGCGCGGTTTTTAAAGGGCACGTCCAGATTTGGCGCCGAACTCGATTCACTCGCTGATTTTGTTAATTTTGGCGTGGTTCCCGGCATCCTGATCTACCTTTGGTCGCTCCACGTTTATAAAAACGTCGGATGGATTGTCGTTCTGGCCTTTACCTTGTGCATGGCGCTGCGTCTGGCCCGTTTCAACGTAGCCCTTGACGATCCTGATAAACCGGCCTGGACGGCAGGCTATTTTTCCGGTGTGCCTGCCCCGGCGGGTGCAGGGTTGTTGTTATTGCCAATGTATTTGAGTTTTTTGGGGCTTTTTGAGGGCCCTCAGATCGCCTCGGCGGTTATTGTTTACAGCCCGATAATCACAGTCATGCTGGTCGGACCCATTCCGACTTTTTCGAGTAAGCTGATAGGTAATCACGTTCGCAGCGATATGGTTTTACCAATTTTGGTGCTCGTTGTTTTGTTCACCGCTCTGCTTGTCAGCTTTCCGTGGGTGGTAATGACCGCAATGGCTGTAGCCTATATTGGCTCCATACCGTTTAGCGTGAGGCGCTACGGTGAATTGATGAGGCAGCATAAACTTACCCTGAAGTCTGACCCGGACCCGTAATTTTTTTGATGTGTTGCTGGGTTAGACAACGCCGTGTATGCGTTGCACGGTCAAATCACCCGTTTCCAGGGCGCGGGCGCGATTGAGCCAAATTTCACCTTCACGCATGAGGTGATCAATAAACCGGCGATCAAACTCGCCATCACTGATCCGTTTGACAACCGCGTACCAGCCCTCATGGATTTGCTCGAGATATTCTTCGGTAATATCATAAGTCGACCACACCGAGATGCCGTAATGATCCAGGGCGGTTTTATATAATTCGGTCGTCCACGGAAATGGTTTTTCCGGCTCCTCATTCACCCATCGGTCGATGACGGAGGTATTGCATTTTTCCTGGAGCATATAATCGACAATCAAAAGTTGTCCACGGTCCTTCAAGGCACCGCCAATCTGTTTTATAATATGCTTCTTGTTCTCAATCATGAACAGGGATTCGCGGCTGTATATCTGGTTGTATTTTTTGTGAGGCAGGTTCAATTCAGCAAAATCGGCATGCTGAATTGGCACTCTTTTGGCCATGCCGTTGCGGCTGGCAAATTGGTGCCCTGCCAAGGCAAGCTCCTGGTTGGGTTCCAGAGCGTCCATCCAGAGTTTATGTTCTTTGGACAATATGCAGGCAGTTCCCCCCAAACCGGCGGACAAGTCGAGTATTGAATTGGAGGATTCAAACTTCAAGGGAAGAAGAGTTTTCTTGGCGAACGCCGGGCCACCGGGTTCTGTAAAACCTTTGCCCCATAATATCTGGGCAATTTTAATGCTATCAGGTGACCAGCGTCGCGGATCAAATTCTTCCGAGGTTTCAATGCCAAAATTTTCATTACTCCGGGCATTTTTACCAACTTGGACATCTTCCCCGTTCCACCAAGCCGACAAACGGTCTTTCAGCGGGACATAGCCGTCATCTTGATAGGCGGCAGGATTATCGGGATCGGAGGGAGTATTGAAATGTTCTTCGGGTGCTGCACCGAACGGCATAGACGAGAGCTTTTTTAACTTTTGAAGCCTGTTTGCTGCGGCGAGAGGCAGTGACTTGATTCCGGAAATCAGGTCATGACCAGGAAGGGCACTCACATCTTCCTGCTGTTCGCCCAAATTCTCGTTGGAAGTTTCTACTTCTGATGCCATGACGACGCAATACACTGAAATTCGACGGTAAAATTCCTTTAGACTCACGTGATTTATACATCATTTTGCTTAATATTAGATTTACAGGACCATCTGCCTTAACGATGGCCAGTCTGTCTCCGGTTCTGTGTTGAACCTAAACATTGGAAAATAGATCTATAAATCCAGCTTGCTCGATGTTTTTGATCAATTTTTTCGACTGGGGAATCTTAGGAAACGTTGCTGTTTTATGCCTTTGGCTTTTTCGTCATTTGCCTGATCCGGGTCAGTGTTGCTTGCGGAGTAATGGCCTCAGCTTCGACGATACAGTCTATCAAAGCCGGTTTTCCCGAGTTTAATGACCTGTCAAATGCACCGGCAAAATCGGCTGTTTTACGAACGGTTTCGCCATGGGCGCCAAAACTTATGGCCATGGCGGCGAAGTCAGGGTTGTTGAGCCCGGTGCCGCTGACGCGGTCGGGATATTCCCGTTCCTGATGCATACGAATGGTGCCATAGGTGCCATTGTTGGCAAGGATAATAACGAGGGGAATTTTATATTGAACCGCAGTTGCCAACTCCTGGCAGGTCATCATAAAATCACCATCGCCGGTATAGGAGACCACCGTTACTTCAGGCCTGGCAAGCTTGCCGGCGATGGCCGCGGGTACGGCATAACCCATTGAG
>JAJFHR010000092.1 GCA_021775515.1 Hyphomicrobiales bacterium
ACGTTCGATTGCCTAATCCGTTGGACTTAACGCTGTTTGATAAAACCTGCTTTATCAGCAACGGGGAAATCCAGATCGGCGCATATGGCTGATTACGCGGCTCAGGATAGGTTGTTAAAATCGCCTGGCGTTCTCACCCAAAATGCCAGGTTTTCTCAACCGCCATAGGCTCGCTTGTGGCCTGGCCTTTGCTGTAGGCGGCTGTAGTAGGCTTGAAGGCGGGGGTAATCGCTGATCGGCAATCCTATATGCCTCGCCATGAAACAACTGTGGCCGATGAGAATATCTGCACCGGAAAAATTCGCACCCAAAAGAAAGTCCCGATCTTTCAGAACCGCCGACAGAACCTCGGCGCGAGTTTTAAAATCCTCAAGCCCGCGTTGGGCGAGACCCGCATCATGCACTGTGCCGGGAGGGCGCATAAACTCCAGCGGACGCAAGGTATTGTCAAAATACATCATGATCGGCGGGTCTAACTCGGCGCAGGCAAACACACACCATTGGTAATATCGGGCGCGCTCAGGCGTGCCGGGCCCAGGAGCCAGATTTTTCTGCGGATGTTCATCTAGCAATTGCAGGACGATCGCAACTGATTCAAAAATTGTATAAGTCTCGGTTTTTAAGGCAGGCACCACGCCGAGCGGATGTATGGCGCGATAGCTTTCGGAATTCTGCTGGCCTTGCTCAGCGTCTAAGGTATGACACGAATATTCAATTTCCAGTTCTTCCAGCGCCCATTTAACCCGTTGTGACCGCGTTGGCGGGATTTCGAAAAGTTCTATCATGATTACTTCTCCTTGGGTTTTCCCTTGGGCTTTCATTCCCGGCATTCAATATTACGCAGGCTTCCATCCGGGCAAAAGTCTATTTCGCCAGAGCCCTCAGGGAAAGGTTGCGCGCACCAGCGCCGGATATCTCATTCCCAGGGTTAAACCGCGCACCAGGAGGAAGATCAACAAGGATGCCCACAGACCGTGATTGCCAAACTGAGGAACCAGCAGCCACCACGCCGTCAGATAAATACCTAAGCTTATGATCATAAAGTTACGCATCTCGGACGTGCGGGTGACACCATTATAAATCCCGTCCAACTGATAGGCGAAAATGGCGATCGCCGGGGCAACCGCAGCCCACGGCAGATAGATTGCCGCTAACGCTCTGACTTCTGCATTGACAGTCAAAAAGCTGATGACATATTCGCCCGCAAGCCAGAAGAACACACTAACCAGGACACTAATGACAAATGCCCAGATGGTGGAGAGTTTTACAACGCGATTAAAAGTGAGTTGGTTGTTTGCCCCCATGGCCTGTCCCACCAGGGTTTCGGCAGCAAGGGCAAAACCATCGAGAAAATAAGCGGCCAGGGTGATGAAATTCAACAAGATTGCATTGGCGGCAAGAACAATGTCTCCGCCTTTGGCGCTCTGGGCGGTGAACCATGAAAAGGCAAAGATCAAACACAAGGTGCGGATCATGATATCGCGGTTGACCGCCAAGGTGCGGCGAACTTTCATCCAGTCAAACAGCCTTGAAAGCGCCCAGGTGCCGGCCCTAAAACCAAGCTCGCGGTGCATCATCCACAAGCCCAGTCCCAGGGCTGAAAATTCTGCAATCACCGCTGCTGCCGCAACACCGGCCACACCGAGGTCAAGCCCGAGAACAAAATAAACATCCAACACCAGATTAACGGCATTCAACAGCAGTTGAATTATCAGCGATTTTTTGCTCTGGCCAAGCCCGATAAACCAGCCGAGAAGCACATAATTGGCCAAGACTGCCGGTGCGCTCCATATTCTGATGTCAAAATAGATTGCCGACAGGCTCTCTACCCTTGCAGTGCCGTTTACCAGCTTGAAAGCGATCAGATTTAATGGCGTGCGCAACAATATCAACGCGCAGCCGGCGACGATCCCAATAACCAGTGCCCGGCCCAGACATGCGCGAACCTCATCGTTATTTGCTGCCCCTTCTGCTTGCGCGGTCAAGGCTGTGGTGCTCATGCGCAAAAATCCCAAACCCCAGAATAAAAAGCTCAGGATTATCGCGCCAAGTGCTATGGCACCGATATATGCTGGATCTTCCAAACGGCCCATAACCGCCGTATCAACCAGCCCGACTAGTGGCGTCGACACATTGGAGATGACGATCGGAATGGCGATTGCCAGTATGTGGCGATGAGTAACCATCGCGATTTTACGGGGACTTATTGGCGTAATATTTCCACAAGCGGCCAACAAACCAGATCGGTACGACGATTATGGCACCGAGAAGGAGATATCTCCCGATCCATTCAATGGCATCAAACCCCATGTTATAAATCCGGACAAACAGGTTCTTAAAGCTGTTCCAAAAGTCAAAAGGGTCAATATGAAAAAACGACAGAAAGACACCCAGAAGGATTGATAAGATGGCCAGTTTGATAATTACGGCACCGGGTCGTCCGCCGATAAATTGTGTCAACATGCTGTTTTTCCGTATAGAAGCAGGAATGTCATCGGTGTAACAGAAATCTGCCCGAATGTAATCACGCCAATGGCTCATAGGCTCTACTTGGGTTTAAGCAGGTAATCTGTCCAGGTCAAAGGGAAAAAGAAACAGCTAAATGCTTGAGCAACCGAACGGTCCTGATAAAAATAAAATTCTCCTGCCAGGGCAATTTGAAACCTGGTTTGAGGCGCGCAATTGGCAACCCCGGTCTCATCAACTGGAAATCTGTAAACTGGCCCATGCCCGGCAGTCTGCCTTACTCATAGCGCCGACGGGGGCCGGTAAAACGCTCGCTGGGTTTTTGCCGTCTTTGGTCGAGTTGGCCGCGGTTGAAAAAATTAAACCCCGATCCAATAATGGCCCACACACACTTTATATCTCACCTCTCAAGGCACTGGCTGTTGATGTTGCGCGAAACCTTCAAGCGCCGATTGACGACATTGGTCTGAACATTCGCGTTGAAACCAGAACCGGAGATACGCCGCATTCGCGCCGCCGCCGCCAGGTCACTGATCCACCAGATATGCTGATGACCACGCCGGAGCAGCTTTCATTGCTAATTGCCTCACCGCAGGCCGCAATTTTCTTTGCCGATCTTAAACGTATCGTTCTTGACGAACTACACGCCCTAATCACATCGAAACGAGGATCCTTGCTGGCGTTGGCCTTGTCCCGATTGCGAAAGCTTGCGCCGCATGTAACCCTGACCGGCCTGTCCGCGACGGTTTCTGAACCCGACGATCTGCGTGCTTACCTGGTGCCGCAAGACAAGGACCAGCCGCAGACAAACCTGTCCCACGTGGTTTATGGTGAAACTGGCGCGGTGCCGGATGTGCGCATTTTAAAGACACAAGAGCGTATTCCCTGGTCGGGACACTCAACACTTTATGCGGTCAATGACATCTTCGCAGCGATCAAGGCCAACCGCTTGGTCCTGGTTTTTGTCAATACCCGCTCACAGGCTGAAATGATGTTTCAGGCGCTCTGGCGCGTGAACGAAGAAACTATTCCCATAGCGCTGCATCATGGCTCGTTGGACGTTGGCCAGCGCCGCAAGGTTGAGGCCGCCATGGTGGCGGGCAGGTTGCGTGCAGTGGTGTGCACCTCCACACTTGATCTTGGCGTCGATTGGGGCAATGTCGATTTGATTATCAATGTCGGCGCACCAAAAGGTGCCAGCCGAATTTTACAGCGCATCGGTCGCGCCAATCACCGTCTGGATGATCCCAGCCGCGCCCTACTGGTTCCGTCCAACCGCTTTGAAGTTTTGGAATGCCGCGCGGCCCAAGATGCCGCGCGCAAGGGCGAACAGGACAGCGCTCGACCCGTCAGGGGCCAGTTGGATGTTCTTGCCCAGCATATTCTCGGCATCGCCTGCGCCGGACCGTTTTTGCCCGATGAACTGTATCAAGAAGTGTGCAGCGCGTCGCTCTATGCCAATTTGCCGCGTGGTGAATTTGATCGCACTGTTGATTTTGTCGCAACAGGTGGATATGCGCTTAAGTCGTACGACAAATATGCCCGGCTAAAGCTGACATCTGAGGGTAAATACCGGCTCGCTCATCCCAGGATCGCGCAGCAATACCGGCTCAACATCGGCACCATCGTCGCCGACGTTATGCTCAAGGTGCGCCTGGTCAAGCGCCGCCCTAAAAGCGGTATGGTGCCGCGCGGCGGCAGAATGTTGGGCGAAGTTGAAGAAGGCTTTATTGATCAACTCGCGATCGGCGATACATTTGTCTTTGCCGGGCAGGTTTTAAGGTTCGAAGGGCTGGGAGAAACCGAGGCATTTGTTTCCCGGACAACAGCAACAGAGCCAAAAGTGCCGTCCTATCAGGGCGGGAAATTTCCGCTATCGACCTATCTCGCCGACAAAGTCAGACACATATTGGCCAACGATAAACAATGGACGCAACTGCCCGATCAGGTAACCTCTTGGCTCAGGCTGCAAAAGCAAAAATCGATTTTGCCCTCAGCCGAAAATCTGTTGATCGAAACTTTTCCCCGCGGCCGGAAACATTACCTCGTTGCCTACCCGTTCGACGGACGCTTGGCGCATCAGACATTGGGCATGCTGTTGACCCGGCGGCTGGAAAGAATGGGTGCAAGACCCATGGGATTTGTCGCAAATGAGTATGCGTTGGCGGTCTGGGGCTTGCGCGATATAGGCCGGATGTGTGCCAGCGGAGATCTGTTGCTTTCTGAATTGTTCGCCGAAGACATGTTGGGCGATGATCTTGATGCCTGGCTGGCGGAATCAAACCTGATGAAACGGACGTTCAGAAACTGCGCCATAATTTCCGGGTTAATCGAGCGCCGATATCCCGGTCAGGAAAAATCCGGCCGCCAGATCACGTTTTCTTCAGACCTGATCTATGACGTCCTGCGGGAACACGAACCTGATCATATCCTGTTGCGGGCAACCTGGCAGGATGCTGCTTCGGGCCTGTTAGACATTGCCCGGCTCGGCCAACTGCTGTCGCGAATCAAGGGTCATATTGTGCATAAACACCTGGACGGTATTTCCCCACTCGCTGTTCCGGTCATGTTGGAGATAGGCCGTGAATCCGTGTACGGCGAAGCCAATGAAGTTTTATTGGCCGAAGCCGCCGATGTTTTGATTGAAGAGGCAAGCAGGTTTGTCTAGAGCACAATTATCCAAAGCCGAAAACTCAGCCGAGCTTAAATTGAACGGTCACGATTTTCGGCCGGATGTCTCAGGCGCTTTGTATTGGCCTCAGGAGAACACGATTATTGTCTCTGACCTGCATTTTGAGAAGGGGTCTTTTTTTGCAACGCGCAACTTGCACTTGCCGCCCTACGATACTGGCCACACTCTCGATGTGCTGGAACGGGTCGTGGCGCAATATCAGCCACAACGCCTAATTGCACTTGGTGACAGTTTTCATGATGCTCAGGCTTCCGAGAGATTGAGCCTCAAGGACCGGTCCAGAATAAAAATTCTGACTGCATCTTGTGACTGGATTTGGATTGCCGGTAATCATGATCCCGCACCGCCTCATGAACTTGGCGGAACCGGAATTGATGAGCTAAATATCAAGGGAATTACTTTTCGTCATGAACCTTCTAAGCAATTGGCTGCAGCAGAAATTGCCGGGCATCTTCATCCCGTTGCAGTCATTTCTACCCGGGCGCGGCGTTTGCGCCGGCGGGCATTTATCACTAACGGGCAGCGGCTGATCATGCCGGCATTAGGTGCTTATACCGGAGGTATGAATGCTCGCAGTGATCAGTTTAAAGCCTATTTTGGCGATCATCATTTCCACGCCTGGGCGCTGGGGGAAGATCAGGTATTCCAGATAAGCTCCCGCAAATTGCGTATCTAAAAATTTATCCTGATGTCGCGTAATTGGGCGTTTTGATTAACTTTTACGGAAAATCACCGCCGCCAGCCAGCCGGAAAACAACGCGATGATGACCGCAACAATGCCATAAAGGGTTGGCCTTTTCTGAGCCATGTCATAAATAAACCGCTCAAATCCGGTCTTGGAAATAAACAAAGGTGAGTTTTGCACATGGATAAGCTTGCCATCGCGAAACAGGTAAACATCGGCCGAATAATTTCCCACGGTGACAATAGCGGGTAACTCCACGTTAGCCCGGAAAAGAGTGTTTCCCAAAAACCGTACCCCACCAGTGTCTTCGACAAAAAGACTATCTTTTTTCTTCAGTTTGATGACCGCTTTTTTGAACATTTCAACGTTCTTTTTATCCGCGGCGTTTTCATTGTCACCCGACAAAAATTTCAGATTATTTGCGCCGATTTGATATCGCTGCAATACTTCCGGTGCAGCGATTGCCGAGAGCGCGCGTGTACTGGCAACGGCATAGTAGCTGGGAATGTTTTTGAAAATCTGGGAGCCGTAATTCATCCAGATGCCAGCAACTTTTTCCTTGCGTCGCGCGGTGATGTCTTCGGCTGGTCCGCGAACCACCACCACCACGTCTTTGGCCAATGAACTGACGAATAAATTTTCGGCCTCTATCGCACCGAAGAGTAATATTTTTGCGCCGGTGAAAGTGGATTGCACTTTGATCAGATGATCAGACAAATCGGTGACAAGCTGTTCGGCATCAGCATGTTTGCTGTTGGCAATCACCAATAGCAATATCAGGAGCATTCTGCGGGCGGACTTGCCGGTAGTGGAAGGATGCCACATGTTCAACCTCCCGCCGAAACGCTGCTGATGGAAAACAACTCGCTCGGTTCTACCAACAAACCGATCGCTAATCTGGCCGCAACGCCTAACACCATGAGACCAAGCAGCGCGCGCAGTTGTTCAGCTTTCAAACGCTGTCCCGCCTTGGCGCCGAATTGCGCGCCGATTACGCCACCGGCCAGCAGAAGCATCGCCAGAACAAAATCAACTGTCTGATTTTCGGTCGCATGCAGGATGGTCACCAAACCGGTCACAAAAATGATTTGGAACAATGATGTTCCAACGACCACGTTGGTGGGCATACGCAACAAGTAGATCATCGCCGGAACCATAATAAACCCGCCGCCGACACCCATGATGGCTGCGAGGATACCTACGGCGACGCCAATGCCGATCGGGGGAATAGCGGAGATGTAGAGCTTGGAACTTCTAAACCGCATTTTAAACGGCAGCCCATGTATCCAGTTATGTTGTCCCGGTTTTTTAAATCCGACATTTTCACCCTTCTGAGCCCGGCGTATGGCGTGCAGACTTTCAATCAACATCAAGCTGCCGATTGAACCGAGAAAGACGACATAAGATAGTGAAATGAGAAGATCAACCTGCCCCAGTTGTTTGAGTAAATTGAAGATCCATACCCCGATGAACGAACCGGCAATACCGCCGGAAAGCAGCACCAGTCCCATTTTTACGTCAACCGCGCGTCTGCGCCAGTGAACCAGCGCACCTGACATTGACGCCGCGACGACTTGATTGGCTTCCGAGGCTACGGCAACCGCTGGAGGGATGCCGGAAAAAATCAATAGCGGCGTCATCAAAAAGCCACCGCCCACGCCAAACATGCCCGACAGAAAACCGACTGCACCCCCCATGGCGAGGATCATGAAAACGTTTACGGAAAGCTCCGCAATGGGCAGGTAAATCTGCATCCAAATATCCAGCAGCGTCACAGACGGCAGAAGCGACTAAAAGTTTAAAACATCCATAAAATCGATGCTTTTCAATAAGATTGATAATTTATCTTAAACGCCCGCCAAGACGCGATGTCAATGTGTCAAATGCAAGTTTTTGCTGCGAAGCACCTGTCAGGAAGA
>JAJFHR010000093.1 GCA_021775515.1 Hyphomicrobiales bacterium
CACAGTGCCGCCGCCATCAAGCGACACCGAACACACGCCATCGGAGACAGAATTTATTTTACCGGCCAGCTTGTTGTTCTCGCCGATGAATTGCGCAACAAAACTGTTTTGAGGGCGTTCATATAAATCAGACGGTGAGGACAGTTGTTGAATAATGCCATCATTGAATACGGCAATGCGGTCAGACATGGTCAAGGCTTCTGCCTGATCATGGGTAACGTAAACAACCGTAACGCCAAGCCGTTCATGAATGTGCTTGATCTCGTATTGCATCTGCTCGCGCAATTGTTTGTCGAGCGCACCCAAAGGTTCATCCATTAAAATGAGGTCGGGCTCAAAAACCAGGGCGCGGGCCACCGCAACACGTTGTTGTTGTCCGCCGGAAAGCTGGGCTGGCATGCGGCTGCCGAATTGTCCGAGTTCAACCATATCGAGCGCGCGCTTGACCTTAACTTCAATATCGCTCTTGCCCATGTTTCGCACTTCAAGTGGAAACGACAGGTTTTCTGCAACAGTCATATGGGGAAACAGGGCATAATTCTGAAACACCATGCCAATGCCACGCTTGTGGGGCGGCACATCGTTAATCGGAGATGCGCCGAGATAAATCTGGCCGTGAGTGGCGGTTTCAAATCCCGCCAACATCATTAAACAGGTCGTCTTTCCTGACCCCGAGGGGCCCAGCATGGTAAGAAATTCACCCTTAGCGATGTCGAGGTTAAGGTCCTTTACGACCAAAATTTCCCCATCATAGCTCTTCTGGACCTTTTCGAAACGTACGAAAGGATCACCAGTTGGCTCTGCGTTTGACATATACCTCTGTCTTCATATTTAAAAATTCAAAAGCACGCCTCCCCATCTCTTTCGAGACATCGGTGCTTTCAAATGTAGCTCCCAAATTCAGCATTTTTCCATCGCTGATTTTGCCATGTTACGCGATGGCCCGGGAGATTGGAAAGGGAAAATATGGAAAATGTTAATTCTTGAAAGCCTCAGGCGCCGATGTCACTTGCCGGTATCTGTATCTACCGGTGGATTCTGATAGTCAAAATGCGCCCGAGTAATAAGGCTAGATGTCGCATACGGCAAAAGAAATGCCGTATTAAGGTAAGAATGCCTCGATTAACTGCTGCCTGCTATCACCCGATGCAGATAAAAAGTGCACCTAAACAGCCGATCCGTTTCGATTTTTTTCTAATTTTTCTTCAGAAGATTTTGTAAAAGACTGCCCGGATTAAGCGGTTGATCACCGTTGTTGGTGGTCCCAGCGCCGGCAGGTTGCTCTTGATTTCCACCCAAAAGATTCTTCAAAACATCTTTGGGCTTGGTATTTTTCAGCGATTTACCAATACTTTCGATGCTCTTCACAGCATTTTCCGGGTTTTTCAGCAATCCCTTCAAATCCGGGTAAATGGAGGGTTTGCTCCACGGGCCTTTTACCACAACCGGTACATCCAGACCGGCCAAATCGGTAGCCCCTCCTTGACCTTCGATAGATCCGACCAGTTTCGGATTAAGACGAAAGTCTAATGCCTTTGCCGGAAGGTTGACGGTTCCCTGGCCGCTTAACCGGACAAAGGGGCCGATCATCGCGAGGTCTTTGGTGGTTGCCTGGCCCTTGTTTATGGTGAAAGTCGCCCCCAGTTTACTGAAATCTGTTTTCGCCGTATCGCTGCGAGACCAGCCCGACAGTTTCAGATTTTTCAACGAGCGGACCATCTGTGCAATATTGATACCGCGAACAGCGCCATTAGCGAAGGTGAATGCCGCCTTGCCTCGCATAGACTGAACAAGTTGTTGCTGCGACATGCCGGCAGATGAGACATCGAGATCGATGGTGTTCAGTCCTTCGATCCAGTCAAAGCCACTGACATCGCGTAAAAACGGCAGCGCCTGAATGTTTGAAACTTTAGTTTTAGCACTCAAAACGGGCACTTTGCCGCTTGCATTGACAATAACCTGACCTTTTGCCGTGCCTTTATAAAGTTGCAGCTCGGTCAGGTTTGCCATCAACACTTTATCCTTCACCGACAATGTAAGAGCGCTTTTGCCAATTTTAATTTTCTGATAGGTGATTGATCCTGTTGATAATCTGAGGTCAGCATCGACAGCACCCAACGGCGAAAAATCAATTGATGCGGTATCCCATCTGTCACTGCGGGATGACTTTTTGGAAGATTTTCCATTGCCGCCGCCATTATAGGTATCGAGATTAATCGAATTAACCGCCAGGGTTGCTTGCAGGCCCAGTCGTTTGCCGGTCAAATTCACGACCAGATTGCCCTCACTTTTCATGCCATCAAGACTTATGGTTGCCTCGTTCAAGGTAACCCGGCTGGGTGTTGCCTGCAGCCGACCGGTGACCGAAAAGTCCTTGAGCCCGGGGCCTTTCTGTATTGGGGAGCCGCTCCAGGTAGCAAGATTACGTAAAGAGGGAGTGTTGACGTTCAAATCACCTTCAGCCGACACGCCGGTTTTCGCTGTGGCCATTTGACCGACAAACTTGGCGACTAAATAGTCTGACTTGATATCAACTGAAACCTGAGACGATTCACCGGCAAGAAAAGATTTGGGTGAATTGAGAGTGAATTTGCCGGTAACAAGACTGCCGTTCCAGGCCAGTGACACATCGGTTTT
>JAJFHR010000094.1 GCA_021775515.1 Hyphomicrobiales bacterium
CATTGCCAATCAGCCGATGGTGCTTGCCGGTGTGCTGGATTCCGACGCCAGCCGCAAGGCGGCGAGATTTGTGCGTTTTTGTGACTGTTTTTCCATCCCGCTCGTTACATTCGTCGATGTGCCGGGCTTTTTGCCAGGCACTGCGCAGGAATATGGCGGTCTGATAAAACACGGCGCGAAACTGCTCTTTGCTTTTGCCGAGGCAACCGTGCCAAAAATAACCGTCATTACCCGCAAAGCCTATGGCGGTGCCTATGATGTGATGTCTTCCAAACATATCCGTGGCGATGTCAACTATGCCTGGCCATCGGCCGAAATCGCGGTGATGGGAGCCAAGGGCGCGGTTGAAATCATTTTTCGCAAAGATATCGGCAATGATGAAAAAATCGCCGAACACACAAAATCTTACGAGGCACGTTTTTGTTCTCCGTTCGTCGCAGCTGAACGAGGATATATTGACGAAGTCATCATGCCGCATTCAACCCGCAAACGCATTACCCGCGCCCTGCACATGCTGCGCCAGAAAACGGTAGAAAACCCATGGAAAAAACACGCAAATATACCGCTTTAGAGAGATTTTCTAAGGCAAGACATTAAGTATTTTTTTGCTATTCGAACGGGTTAACCTAACCGGAATTATCGCCGCGCGCTGGGCTTTTCAGAAAGCCGATGAGGTCGTCGAGATCCTTGGGCGACATTAACCATCGCGGCATGGCTCCATCAAGCGGTTTATTGCTGGGGTCTAAGCCCCGGGTGATAGCGCGGCGAAGGGTTTTGTCCGTGTAACCCTCATGATCTCCATGATCATCGTCAGCTACGCTTTTTCCATGCTCTTTCTCTTTAAAGAGCGCAACAGCAGTCAACGCGGGCGCCAATTTCCAGAAACGCGGCATTAACCGCCCACCCTGACGGTCCGCACCATGGCAATCGGCACAGGCGCCTTTCATCATTCCCATGTGCATGCCGCCACCTCGCGAGCTTATAGAACTTCCAGAAACACTGGTGGCCGTGAAATAGATACGCTCGCCATTGCTTTGAAACTGCGCTGGCCAATCACCACCGTGATTGCTCATTGAACTAAACCCGAGGAGAAAACGCCAGGCGACAATTACGATAAGGACAATTAGAACAACGCTGCCTAGTCTGGCAAGAAAACGTCTTCGCGGTTTTTGCACATGACTCATTCGCTACTCTTTATGCAGCTTTTAAACTATCTATGTTGATTGCACAGGCGGGGCCTCTGCCGCCTGTAACCTGTTTTATTGTTTCATCATTTCGCGGAATTTTTTCGGTACCTGATTTTCGGTTAGCTTCTTTTGTTCTTTGTTGTCATGGGCAAAGGCAATTAGGTCGGCCAAATCCCGTCCGGACAATGAAATAACCTCACCAAATGCTTCCTCCTGCATGGCTGTCATTGCGGCCGCACCACGCCACATGCGCGCGGCAAACTCGAAAGCATTCATAGGCGAAGGCAGATCGCCCGCATTCAGGCTCGGCCCTACTTCTCCACCAACTTTATTTACTGAATGGCAAACAACGCATCCAGTTTCGGCAAACAGTTTGCGTCCGCGGGCAGCATCCATCTTCGGAACAACCAGGCCGACTTCTTGCATGGCTAAGATCAGTCGTTCCAACTGTTCGGGCGGTAATTTGTCCATCGCCTCAAAATCATGACCATGCTCGTGAGTTTTATGCTGTTCCCGCATGCTTTTCATCATCTCTGTCGGGCTATCAGCGTGAGGGCCCTTGTCGTCTGTATGTCCGGCTCCGGCAAAAACTGTAGTTGAACCGCCTGCCAGTGTTAGGGATAGCGCCAAAATGGCGACTGAATGACCAAATTTTAACATAAATGCTCTCCTATTAAAGTCGACGGCGAAAATGAACATTAACACAATAACGCGCCTTGACATAAATCAAGTAGCTGACAATCGTCGCAAACCGATTTGCCTTTCGGGCCAAAAACAGCGCAGAAAGCGGATTTTCTCACCTATTTAGCCTATCCCAATGGCATTGACGGTTGGTTTTGTCCCACCGGATATTAATCAGATTGGAGATTTTTGCCTTCTAACGCCAGTTCTTTGACCAGCAGGGCCGTTTCCCGGTTGCGTGGCTTCATCATACCAGCCAACAACACATAGATTGCCGGAGTTAGAAATAGTGTAAAAACCGCAGCGAGGCCCAGGCCGCCAAATACCACCCAACCGATCGCGGCACGGGATTCGGCACCTGGACCGCCGCCTAAAATCAGCGGCAAACCGGCCAGGATGGTGGAAACCATGGTCATCATAATCGGCCGGAGTCGGACGTTGGAGGCCTTTCTGGCGGCTTCGAACACATCGTTTCCCTGTTCACGCAATTGGTCGGCGAATTCAACCATGAGGATTGAATTTTTGGCCATGATGCCAATCAGCATCAAAACACCTATCTGGCTGTAGATATTGATTGAAGTTCCTGTCGCCGCCAAGGCAAATATTGCCGCGCATATTCCAAACGGTACCGTAAATAAGACAACCAGCGCACTGGTGATGCTTTCAAATTGAGCAACGAGAACCAAAAAAACGATGAGCAGGGCGATCAAAAAAGTTACCTTTATGCCGCGCGAGGTTTCATTGAGTTCCGCAGCTTCATTAAGGAAAATTAAGCCGATTCCTGCGGGAAGTTCCCTATTTGCCAGATTACGCACACCATCTACCGCCTCTCGCAGCGAAAATCCGTCACTGGGAACAGCGTCAATCTCGATGGCGCGCCGCTGGCCATGCCGGTCGAGTTCGGCGGCAACCGCATATTCCCGAAAGGTTACCAACTGCGATAGAGGCACCATTTTGCCACTCGCGCTGCGCACATAAAGATTTCGCAGATCAGAAGGATCATCAACAGCACCGGCACTTGCTTGAACAATAACCGGGACGATCTGATCGGCGATGGAAAACTCGGCGATTTCCCGGTTATCGACCAAGGCCTGTATAGTCTCTGCCAGGGTTTGGATCGACACGCCAAGATCAGTGGCTCGACGGCGGTTGATGTCGACGGCAATTTGCGGCTGGGTTGCGCGAAATTCCACCCTGAAATTTTTTAATTGCGGGATGTCACGTTCCATTGCCAGCACAAAGCTTTTTGTCGCCTCAAAGATGCGGCCGTAATCTCCACCTGTCAGGGCAAATTTAAGACCGCCCTGAGCATGGCGCAGGCCGAGTGAGTTGGGGCGCACGATGCGAGTGCTGGCGCCCGGGATGCGGCTAATCGGGCCCCTAATGTTGCGGATAATTTCCTTCTGGCTGATCGTGCGTTTCGACCAATCCGTCAAAGGCGCATCTACCCAGCCGCGGTTGGGATCATAACGCCCGCTGATCGTAAACATATTGGTGACAAGGCCTTTATCAACCAGTGGTGCAAGAATTTCCTCAACACGTTCCACCTGGCGGTCGATATAATCAAGACCGGTGCCATCGGGCCCTGTCAGGCGCACAGTAATCATGCCGCGATCTTCGGCAGGCACCAGCTCTTCATCAAGAGATTGAAACACAATCCACGCGCTTATCACCACTGCCGGGCATAGGGCAATAGTCACAAGTGGAGCCGCCAAGACACGATCAAGCAGCCATCCGTAGGTTTGTGAAAGCGCCCGTCCGGTTGCCGCAATCGCCCGCGAAATTGGCCGCAGCAGGCCACCGGAGCCGCCTATGATTGCATCTGGCAGGCGAGAAGCCATCAGCGGACATAATGAGATGGCGACAAAGGATGAAATGATCACTGTAATACCGAGTACAAAGCCAAATTCGGTAAACAATCGTCCGGCCGTGGAGGGCAAAAACGATATCGGCAGAAATACTGAAACCAATGTGGCAGTCGTTGCCACAACGGCGAAAAATACTTGCCGCGTTCCAAGCACTGCGGCTGCCCGCGCGGCCATGCCTTGTCCGCGCATTCGCTGGATGTTTTCCAGAACCACAATTGCATCATCCACAACCAGCCCGGCTGCGAGCACCAGCGCCAATAAGGTAATGAGGTTGATAGAAAAGCCCAGCAGCCAAATCGCTGCAACGGTGCCGGTAAGCGCGATCGGGATCGTTATCGCCGGGATGATCGCCGCGCGCCATTGACCTATGAAGAGTGCAATAACACCAACAACAATCAATACGGCAAGTGTCAGGCTTATGAGAACCTCGCGAATAGCGCCACGGATAAACCGAGCGTCATCTGAAAAGGTTTTAATCGTCAAATCCTTGACACGGTTGTTGAGTTTTTCAACAGCGCGCGCCACACCTTGTGAGATCGCAACCGTGTTTGATTGTGCTCTACGGACTATGCCTAGATTAACCACGGTGCGGCCATTGAGCCGAACGTAGTTGTCTGGATCAGCTGGTGAAAAAAAGACGTTGGCTACATCGCCAATGCGCACCGGTTTACGAACCATCAAACGTTCAATTTTTTCCGGCCGGGTGACCGAGGCATTGGCCCTTACGATCACTTCTTGTTCTTGTGATTTAAAACTGCCGGCAGGCACATCAAACCGGGCTTTCTTCAAAACCTCTGTCACATCGGCGACCGCCAGGTTATGGCTTGCCAGTTTCAACGGATCAATGACAACCCGCAATACCCGCTCTCGTTTGCCAAACAGCAAAACATCGGCCACCCCGTCGACTGATGTCAGTTCAGGGATAATTTCATCTTGAACCTTGCGGGTTACCTCATCAATGGTGAACCGATCACTATAGACGGACAGTTGAATAATGGGTTGAGCATCAGAATCTGCCTTGATCACGAAGATATCCTCAACTCCATCGGGCAACTGGCGCTCGACCCGGCTTACCGCCTCGCGCACATCGTTGGCGGCGTCAATCAAATTAACCGATGGGGAGAACTCGACACGAATACGGAAGTTATCTTCTTCACTTGATGATCGAACGGTCTTAACGCCGTTGACGCGGGCGACGGCACCTTCAACTGTTTTGGTGATTTCTGCATCTATCGTCTCAGGCGAACCACCGGGATAATTGGCTCTTACGGACACTATCGGGCGATCAATATCGGGCAGTTCTCGCACCTCAACGCCAAATATCGCGCTAATACCGGCAATAACGATCAATAAGTTGAGAACCGTTGCCAGGTAAGGCCGCCGAACGCTTAAACCGGGGAGATCATTCAGTTGTTCCGCCATCAACCGTTTCTCCCTAGCTGACCGGCTTTGACGTGTTTGGAGCCGTGAAGCTTACCGCCCGGCCGGGACGTAGTCTCTGAACACCCTCAACTACAACAATGTCGCCCGCCGCCAAATCTCCGTCAACGAGGATAAAACTGTTCAATCGACGAATACTGCGCACCGCAACACGCTCAACTTTGCTTCCGTTAATCCGCCAGACAAAACTTTTGCCCTTGCCCCACTGCAAAGCCAGTTCAGGCACTGTTGGATAAGGTTTCCCCGGTATCAGGACTTCAACAGCAAATGACATCCCCGGTCTCAAAAGATCATCCTTGTTAGGTAGGCGCGCGCGAAACACAACATTGCGTGATGTCGGGTCAACCCGGCTGTCAATGGCTTCAATCCTGCCGTTGAAATCGGTCGCCGGATAGCTGGGAGTTCGCGCGATTATTTGTTGCCCTACCTCAATTCGGGCAAGATGAAGTTCCGGCACATCGACCTCGACCAAAAGCTCTGATCGGTCATCCATGGTGGCAATCGCGGTCGATGAGGAAACGTGGTCTCCCGTTTCAACTTTTGGAATACCGATCACACCATCAAATGGTGCACGAATTATACGCTTTGAAAGCGCATCCTCAGCCCTGGCAAGTTCCAGCCGGTAGCGGTCGAGGGCCGTGCGGGCGTCATCAACATTGGCTTGTGCCTTGACTTTGCTAGCTAATAAATCTTGCGCACGCGCTAGTAGCCGTTCAGCCTCAACGACTTTGACTTTTCCAAGTTTTACTGCAATTTCCGCGGCCTGTGTTTCGAGCCTGAGAATTACCTCACCAGTTTTTACCGTTTTGCCGGCGCGCGCTCCCAGGTAATCAATTTTCCCCGTAACTTCAGAATAAAGCATCACCGAGCGGCTGGCTCTAGCAGTTGCGATTGCCTCGATTATTGCATCGTTGGTTCGCTGTTGAACTTGCGCCACGACCACCGGCAACTCTTTGCTTCCGCCGCGCGAGGGCGAGGCCCCGTGTTGGTCGGCTGGCCTTAACGCGGCAAACACCTTGCTTATTTGTTCCTGGCCGAACCATAACGCAACTGTTGCCGCCAGGAGCAGGACGACTAAAACCATCTGTTTCAATAAAGACGCTTGCCTTTTCAACTATTCCTCCGGTGTTAAGGCCTCACTATACCACTATTGACACCTTAAGTAAGATACAGAAGATTTCAGGCAAAATTCAGACGCCAACACACCGAATTCGACGGAGCGAACGTATTGGAGCAGCAAGTTTAGGCAGATAATATATTTGGATCTTAGGTATGCCTGCTCTGCTTAGCGCAAACAAACCAGGCGGAGCCCGCATTGTGACCCCGCCTGGTTTTTTTACCAGGTTTTAGCTGCAGCCGCTTGTTGCCCCGCAGGTGTCGCACTTAAGGCAGGTTCCGTTACGGACCATGGTGAAGTTAGCGCACTCACCGCAGGCTTCGCCTTCATAACCGCGCATGCGCGCTTCAGCAATCTGACTGGCTTTGCTGCGTTCAGGGGTTTCCTGACCGGTCCGGGCATCGTTTGTATCTAATTCCGCATCGGGTACAGCAAATGTATCAAGAGCAACAGCCCCCAGGGTTTGCGCCTCAATCTGGGGAGAAAGGCTTAAGGCTGCTTCGGCCTGGGCTTGAAGCACGGCAACAGGCCCGCCATTTGAGGATTTGCCGGGCAGGGCGACAATCTTGCCTTCAAGGTTGCCGGGGCCACCGCGCATCAGCCCGCGACTGATAACTTTACTGGCATCCAAGCCGCCAACTTCGGCGACACCTTCATTCACACCACCGCCAATAACCGTTGAATCAATGTCAGCCGGATCAACGTGAGCCAGATCATTGCGGCTCAGGTAGGACACCGCCAACTCACGGAAAACGTAATCCAGTATCGAGGTTGCGTTTTTGATGGTCTCATTGCCCTGGACCATGCCGGCAGGCTCAAACCGGGTAAACGTGAAAGCATCAACATATTCATCAAGCGGTACGCCGTATTGCAGGCCAAGCGAAATTGCGATGGCGAAATTGTTCATCAGTGAGCGGAAAGCAGCGCCTTCCTTGTGCATATCAATGAAAATTTCACCAATGCGCCCGTCATCATACTCACCCGTGCGCAAATAAACCTTATGTCCGCCAAC
>JAJFHR010000095.1 GCA_021775515.1 Hyphomicrobiales bacterium
TGATTGTATCAAGTCTTGCCTGAACGATTTCTGCTTTAACGCCTAACCACTCAATCGCTTGCGAAACATCTTCGAAAACTTCGGTTTCACCGTTGAAATCTTGATCGGCATTTGTCACCGCTTTCCATAAGGGAACAACCATTTTTCCATATTGGTCAAACGTGACCAGCGCCGCCTTCTCGCGTTGGTAACCATATTGCCGGTCACGCTGCACCATGTCGTTTTTTATATTCTCGTAATAATTTATGTCAGGTGTTGAGTAGGTAACGGAAGCTGCAAACAGATAAAACTCTCTGTAGAAGCGCTTTTTATCTATCTTGGTCATAACTTCACGAAACAACTGGTCAACTTCACTGCGTTTTACCGCACCGGAAACTTCGTAGAGGACAAAGCTGTTTTCATTGTCCAAGATATAACGAATGGGCATTTGTGGCCTATAGATATGTATTGAAAGTTGGGCTTTTGTGTATCTGCACTATCCAACTCTTTGAACCGGTTATCGAAGCCCGGTTTCTCGCGCGAGTCGGAGTGTTCAGACGCTGCTTATGAAACGTGATTATTGCGGTAGATAATATATACGTTTGCGGATTTCAATAGGTATGCTGCAAATTTTTGCTGCAACGCACAAAAAACATCGCATTGCAAATATTCACTGGAACTGGCGCAAGAATTTTAAATCAAGAATGAAATTTTTGTTATTTTATTACTTAAGCTGACCCACTCTTACGCTAATTAGATTGAAGGTAGAGGCGACAAATAAAAAAATGCTGCCCGAAACACGCTCGAGCAGCATTAAAAGATGATTTGTTGGGATATCAGCGCGAATAAAATTCGACGACTAGATTTGGCTCCATCATCACTGGGTAAGGCACGTCAGCCAAAGCAGGGATGCTGGTAAGCTTTGCTGTCAGTTTCTTGGCATCCACTTCGACGTAATCAGGAACATCGCGCTCGGGGCTTTGCTGTGCTTCGAGCACAAGGCCCATGTCCCGTGATTTTTCTTTGATCTCAACCACGTCGCCAACCTTGAGCCTGTAGCTTGGGATGTTAACCCGGCTGCCATTGACCAGAATATGACCATGGCTGACGAACTGACGGGCGGCAAAAACTGTGGGCACAAATTTGGCACGGTAGACTAAGGCATCAAGACGACGCTCAAGCAGGCCGATCAGGTTTTCGCCGGTGTCGCCTTTAACCCGGGTCGCCTCTTTATAAATGGCCTTGAACTGTTTTTCGTTGATGTTGCCATAATAGCCCTTGAGCTTTTGCTTGGCGCGCAACTGAATTCCGAAATCTGAAAGTTTTGAACGGCGGCGCTGGCCGTGTTCACCTGGACCATACTCCCGGCGATTTACCGGGCTCTTGGGGCGGCCCCAGATATTTTCGCCCAAACGGCGGTCAATTTTATATTTGGCGGATTGGCGGTTAGACATAAATGCGATATCCAATATCAGCTAAGTGTTTCAACAATATCTTGCGTGTCCTCCTAGATCTGTTGCCAGATCGACAGGCCAGAGATTTCGCCAACCTCAAAGCCACAGACAAGCCAAAAAAGCGGGATCAACTGACCCCGCGACTACGAGCCCGTGTAATAGCCAGTATTCTACTGCCGTGTCAATCAAATGTCGGCCGGAAACTCAGTTAAAGCGGCAAAATCGTTAAATCCTGAAATCCCTCCCGCAAAAACAGCGATTCTAGGGCAGAAGTTGGGCTGGCGCTATCGGTCACATAGGCGATGTTTGCCGAAGCTTCAGTCCCTTTCAGCGACGGCCGATAGGACAAAACATCCAAAAGCCTTCGGACTATTGCAGCTGTGGGATCTATGAACTGCACCTGCCAGGGACTGGCCTGCTTCAACCTGTCAATTATGAGGGGGTAATGGGTGCACCCCAAGACGACCGTGTCCGTGGGCTGTTTGTTATGATTGTTGAATGCTGAGGTTATTTCTTTGGTAATGACATTGGTCGATACCACCTGTCCGCATAATAGTTGCTCGGCATATTTGGCAAGCCGGCCGCACGCCACCAGTGTGACTTCACAGTCTCCGGCAAATTCATTGATGAGATTACGGGTATAATCCCGCTTTATTGTGCCCGGAGTTGCCAGAACGGATATGACCCGCGTTGTCGAGCTTTCCGCTGCCGGTTTGACAGCTGGAACCGTACCAACAAAGGGTTTATCAAATTGTTCCCTCAAGCTTTGCAGCGCTGCTGTGCTGGCGGTATTGCAGGCGATGATGACGGCGTCGGGGTTTTCACGTTCAATCAGGGCTGCTACGACCTTAAACGTTCGCTCTGCGACCTGATCGCGGGTCAGATTTCCATAAGGAAAACCGGCATTATCGCCGCAATAAATAACGGAAATTTCCGGGGCTTTAATCTGTAGTTCACGCACGACGCTTAATCCGCCCAGACCGGAATCAAAAACACAAACTCTAAACTGTTTTTCGCCAGTGGACATATATGATCAACTCCGGATCATTTAGGACGTTTGTGTTGCCGCACCAACGAGGCAATCACACCGCGCAGGGTGCGGATTTCCTGTTCGCTTAGACTGGCCCGCTGAAACAGGTTGCGCAGATTGCGGATCATTGAGGGGCGTCGTTCCGGTGGCCTGAGAAAACCCGATTCATCAAGTTCGCCCTCAAGATGTTCAAAAAATCCAATCAGTTCTTTTTTTGTTGCAGGCCAGGATCCAGCCAGCCTTAATCCCGCACCTTTCACCGCACCGTCTTCGCGAGAGCCATCGCCCAGGCTCCACTTTCCCAACTTGAACCACTCATAACTGGTTAGGAGGACAGCTTGAGCCAGGTTCAACGAGGCAAATTCAGGATCAACTGGGGCCATGATTATACTATCAGCCAAAGTGATATCATCGTTGGTCAGACCACTTTTTTCACGGCCAAATAATATGCCCACACGTTGCCCACCACTCACGCGTTCGCGCATGTCTTTAGCGGCATCTTCTGGGGTCAATACCGCTTTGGCAAGGTCGCGGCCGCGCGCCGTGGTAGCATAAACATGGTGCAGGTCATGGACGGCGGCGGCACTACTGGAAAAGAGTTCGGCGTTATTGACTACATGGTCTGCGCCCGCGGCTGCCTTACTGGCCCATTCGCTCGGCCAGCCATCGCGCGGGTTGACCAGTCTGAGTTCATGCAATCCGAAATTCGCCATAGCCCGGGCAGCCGTTCCGATATTCTGGCCCAGTTGCGGCTCGACCAGAATGATCGTCGGCTGGCTTTGTGTCGACACGTCATTCATCGGCGTATCGGCCAGGGGGAGCAGATCTGTCAAAGACCATGTTGATTTTGTTTCGACCGTAGGATTGCTTAGAAAATTTCAGCACTTGTAACGTGATGATAAAGTAGATGCAATTCTCTTGATCCAGGTAAAAAGCAGCTTGATTTTTAAAAAGTCAATCAGCCCCGCGCTACAAGCTCCGTTAGGCCTTCCTTCCGGCGGGCCTGAGCACATAACAATGGAAGACGGCGGCGGGGCTCTCGACGACGTGGCAAGCCTCATGCACGGTGAAACTTAACGGCGGCGGTATTTTTTCGGCAGGAAGTGCAAATGGTCATATTTTTCCGCTGCCAGGTGGCAGGCGATACAAAATTCCACCTTTTTCGAGCCCTCGCCATTGGTTGTTCCAAACAGGCTGCCATCCGGCATGATCATGGTATATCGCCAATTTCCACTGACGTAATTAAAACCATCCTGCATTTTTTCCATCAAGAGCAAAGCGCCCGGATTGACCACACCCTTATCGTTCACGGTAACGTTATCCTTCGCGATCATTGAGCCAACAGGGAACTTTCCCGCCTGCTCAAATTTACCGTATGCCTGGGCAATTTGGTTGGCGTAATTGTTGACCAGACGCCTGCCATGAGCGGCACTAAGATAGGGAACGGTGTTGTAGCGCTGCCATTTTTGATAATCTTCCGCCCCTTTTATCTGCGACGTCGCGTAGCCGCGAGCCATTTTGGCCATGAGGCTGACATATATTTTCTCAGCTTCTTCCCCGGTCAGATCGGCGGGATTTTTCAGCCTGAAATGGCGGCGGGGAAACAGTGGATCTTCTTCAGAATTGGCAGCTTTTGCACCGTTGGATTGTTGACTTTTGTCAGTTGTTTTCTCACCGCTCATCGCCGTAGCAAAAGAAGCTAGGGCAGCAATGCCAATACCGGCAACAGCATATCGCAAAAAAGACCGGTTTCGGCGAGGATCAGCAGCGGATAATTTTTCGGGATCTAAAATTCGATCCATAGTTATCCTCTCTAACTTTTAGAACAATATTGTTGGGACTAATTGTGCCTTGGAATTGGTGCCTGGGAAAATCAATCTGCCTCACTAATCCGCGATAGGATTGTTAGGTTTCGGGAGATTTACCATTAATTGAATTAGGTAGTGATTGCTTGCGACGTCTATTGACTGCTGGCATCAATAAAATTACTGTGATTGAGCGGCGGCCTTGTATTTTGTAACGATAGGGACGCAAATGAGAAATCTGTTCAAAAGCCGCCGCAGTGGCGCGCTCGTGTCGATTGGACTGGCGCTAGGGCTCAGTGCATTGTCAACCGCTGCCAGTGCCATATCTTTTAATTTCGCCAACATCGCAGATAACAACCTTAATCCGAATTATATTGGCTCGACTGAACTGGAATGGCGCGAGACGGCATTTGCTGGCGGGCTTACGATCGGCGGGTTAACTCTCATCGCTTCAGGCTCAAATGCCAATGGAACAACAGCGGATGCTTTTTTTGATAAAGGCAACGCCGGGCTGGGAGTATGTTCGACCGCTCAGACCAGCGGTGGATCACCGAATTCAGGATGTCGCTCCGGCGGTGGTACAAATACCTCTGATGATAATGTCAGTGGCGCCCAAGGTGGAGAAACGCTGACGCTGGCCTTCGATAAAAGCGTTAAGTTCGATGATATTCTCTTTCGCAATGCAGGACATGGTCTGGCCAATGGCACGTTGTTCATCAACGGTGACCTGTTTAACATTGTAAATGGTGCCCTGGCCAACCTGGCTTTGCTCACAGGTACGAATATCTGGAATTTCAAATACGACACCAATAACACCGGAACCGAGTTTTATATCAACCTGGCAGAAGTCTCGGAAGCACCGTTCGACAACGTGCCGCCGGTGCCGCTGCCGGCCGCTCTTCCGTTGTATGGAACTGGCCTCGCGGTTATGGGATTTATCGGTTGGCGCCGCAAGCGTAAGACTGCTGCTTAATAATTTGAAC
>JAJFHR010000096.1 GCA_021775515.1 Hyphomicrobiales bacterium
GCACGAAGGTTGAGGCTATTCGGCGATTTGGCGGTGACGTCCGTTTTTTTGGTGATGACGCCGGTGTGAGCGAACTTGCCGCACTTGAGTTTGCCAACAAGAACAATTGCACCTGGATATCCCCTTATAATGATCCCAAGGTCATCGGCGGACAGGGGACCATCGGGCTTGAACTTACAGAACAGCTTGAAAAACCCGATGTCATCTACATAGCGCTGGGGGGTGGAGGTTTGATTTCCGGCATTGCCGGGTATCTCAAATCTGTCGTGCCGAACGCCAAAGTGATTGGTGTTTCGCCGGAAAATTCACAGGTGATGATCCAATCAGTGGCCGCAAATGAAATTCTGGATCTGCCCTCTTTTGATACCTTGTCGGATGGGACCGCCGGCGGCATAGAGCCGGGGTCGATCACCTTTCCGCTGGTCCGCGATCTCGTGGATGATTTTGTCACCGTTACGGAAGATGAAATTGCCGCCGAATTGTGCTCCTACATGGATCAACACCATCATTTAATCGAAGGCGCAGCAGCTGCAGCCATCGCAGGATTTATTAAAACTTCTGATCAGTGGAAAGATTGCAACGTTGCGATTGTACTTTGCGGTGCGAATATTTCTCTCAAAACGCTCGCGCGCATCCTCAGCGCAAGATAACCGCCAACCTCGCGGTAACCTTACGGCTTTTAACCGGCGTAAGCTTTTCAGCCGCCATCAACGCTGAGGGTCTGACCGGTAATCCAATTGGCATAATCCGAGGAAAAAAATAATACCGCATGAGCAATATCTTCAGGCGTGCCCAAACGTTTGAGCGCGATGGCCTCGATTAGGTCTTTTTGACCGTCAGCGCCGAAAGCCTCCCATTGTTTTTCGGTAGTTGGATTTGAGCGGATAAACCCCGGTGCAATGCTGTTGACGTTGATGTTATATGGCCCAAACTCATGGGCCAATTGGCGAGTCAGGCCGATCAGGGCGGCTTTTGCCGCCGCATAGGCCTGAATGCCGGTGAGTGAAACCGAGATGCCGGCACGGCTTGAAATATTGACAATTCTGCCACTTCGCGCAGCTTTCATGGCTGGTGTGACCGCCTGAATGATGTTGAAGGCTCCGGTGACGTTAATATCAAAAATTTCCTGCCATTCTTTCGCTGTTACCTCCTCCAGAGGCTTGCCGGCCTGACCAGCAACACCGCCGGCACAATTAACCAGAATATCGGTCTTTTTCTGCTCTTCCTCGACCTCGCGGGCGAGATTATTCAGCGCGGCACGATCGGTTATATCGACAATACGTGCCCGGCAATCTCCCTCAGCCTCGCTTTTGGTCACCTCCAGAGTGCTACCATTGACATCACAGGCCCAAACCACTGCCCCGCGGGCGCTGAAGGCGTGAGCAATCGCGCGGCCCAACCCGTGACCTGCACCGGTGACAATTACTGATTTACCGGCAAAATCAATCTTCATAAGTACTCCTGGGCATTATTTCTTCGCCCTTGTATTTTCCAGTTCATCGAGATTTTTCCAATCGAGCGGACGGTTGCCTGATTCTATATCATGAATGAGTTCAATCAGGCGTTTTGTGATCGGCGTAGCGATACCTTGTTCCTCGCCGATTTCGATCACAGGTCCCAGTTGGGCGTCAACTTCAGTTCGGCGCTTTCGAACCGCCAAATCACGCCAGATGCCGCTGTGGGTTTTGCTTGAGCGACGGTTGTGGGCAACCATGTCTTCAAACGAGCGCACCGCCATCGCCGGGTCGTTGTTTAAAAAAGCAGTCGGATCATATCCGTCAAATTGCTCCGGTGTTATCTCCAGACTTGTCGCAACAAAGAGAACTTCGCAAGCCAGATCCGTTAACAACTGGCGGTAGTGGTGTGAGGCCAGCACATCGGCAATCGGCTCGTTGGTCAACGCAGTGACGTAGAGAAGTGCGCCATAGCTCATTTTCCCCCAAAGAAATCCCAAAATATTGGAGGTTAGAACCGCTTGTTGGTCAAATTTGAGCAACAGGTGATGGAGGTGTTCTATCCGGGGCGAGATTTCTCCGTCCAGTTCTCCAACAACCACAGCACCGCGGCCGCCAAAATGAATTTCGCCGGGACCAATATAATCGGCGCCAAAATTTACGAAGGCTCCTATGGTGCGTTCAAGCCCGAGAGTTTTTGAAATGACCCGTTCGTTAAGGCCGTTTTGAAGGGAGACGACGCAGCCATCATTGTGCAGATGAGGTGCAATCTGGTCACACGCGGTTTGAGTATGATGGGCCTTGACACACAGAAAGATTGTGCCGAATTGCCCTGTTAGGTCTTCCACGGTGGCCGCCGAGGCGGGGACCTTAAAGTCGTCGATCGGGCCGCTGACATGGAGCCCGGATCGGTTTATTGCCTCAATATGTTCAGCAACATTATCGACAAACAGAACCGGGTTACCTGCCCGCTGCAGATAGGCACCGACAGTGCCGCCAATGGCCCCTGCCCCCCAGATCAGAATTGGTTCACGCATCGCGTGGCCTTTTTTCTATTGCCCAAAGGCGTGACGATTTAGCAAGATCGCACATCTATTCTGCAGATAGCAAGGTCTAGGGTCAGGCCTCATTAACAGTTAAGGTTCATTTTTGGTTGGTGGATTAATTCAAGGTGGAAAAATCGGCTAGGATTGCCTAAATCATACACTAGATTCACAACGCACCAGCAGGCGAAGATTGCATGGATAACCCGATCAATATTCCTGAACCCAGTGATCCTTTGATTGTCGCTGAAGAATGGGGCCGGAGCGGTCGTGAGATGGCACTGGCAACTGTAATTGACACCTGGGGCTCAGCACCGCGACCGGTGGGCAGTCATCTGGTTGTTGATGCGGCGGGTCAGTTTGAAGGCTCTGTTTCCGGCGGCTGTGTTGAAGGTGATGTTATAACCGAAGCGCTTGACGTCATTGCAACGGGCTGGCCCCGCCTGCTTGAATTTGGCATCGCCGATGAGACCGCCTGGGCGGCCGGTTTAACCTGTGGCGGAAAAATTCGTATTTATGTTGAAAAGATCAGCGAATGAGCCTCAATAAAAAACAACTCGTTGAGATCAATCAGGCCCGGCAATCCAGGCAGGCGATAATCCAGGCAACAGACATTGGCAGCGGTGAAACACATGTAGTGCCCGCCGGAGATCAACCCCAGGGCGACGAACTGCTGGCGGCGGAATGTGCGGTGCGTTTTAAATCCGGCTCATCCGGTCTTGTGACGTTACCTGATGGCCGTAAGTTTTTTTTGAACGTTTATGCGCCCCTGCCGCGTCTCTTTATCATCGGCGCGGTTCACATCGCCAAAGCCCTCGCACCGATGGCCAGCGCTGCGGGGCTGGATGTTACCGTTATTGATCCCAGAGAAGCCTTTGCGACACCGCAACGATTTGCCGGTGTCCGCTTGCTCAACAACTGGCCGGAAGAAATTTTGCCCGACATCGGGCTCGACGAACACACTGCGCTGGCAGCGCTCAGCCATGATCCAAAGATTGATGATATACCTCTGGCCTCAGCTTTGAGACATGGGTGTTTTTATGTCGGTGCCCTGGGCAGCCGCAAAACCCATGAGCGGCGGCTGAAACGGTTGAAGGAAAACGGCCTTTTTGATAATTGCCTGTCGCGCATACATGCGCCGATTGGCCTTAACATAGGCGCAGTTAGTCCCGAAGAGATCGCGGTTGCCATTTTGGCTGAGATAATTCTTGCCCTGCGCGGTCCCAAACAAACGAGGCAAGTAGCGCCGGACATCGAAGAAAAACAAAGTCAAATTGCCGCGATAATTCTCGCCGCCGGACAATCAAGGCGCATGGGCAAATCAAACAAGCTGCTTAGTCAACTGGATGGCAAATCTTTTATTCAACATGTTACTGGGGCAGCGATTGCAGCGGAGTTGGCACAGGTTGTCGTGGTTACCGGTCATGAAGCAAGTCTCATTCAATCGGAACTGACGGGATTGCCGGTAACTTTTGCTCATAATAACCAATTTGAAGATGGCCTGGCATCCTCGCTGCGAACCGGAATTAATGCCGTTGGCAACCATATAGATGCTGTACTCGTTCTTCTCGCAGACATGCCGCTAATCACTGCAAAGACCTTGCGGGCGATTGCCGGGGAATTTCAGCTTGAACACAAGGACCGCATCATCGTGCCTTACCACCAAAACCAACGTGGCAACCCGGTTTTATGGCCGCGTCATTATTTCGATGATCTTGCCGCCTTAACCGGTGATCTCGGTGGCCGCTTGTTGCTGCAAAAACACTCCGGCGTAATCCAAAAAATCGAGCTCGGCACAGAGGTTCTTATTGATGTCGACAGCCCTGAAAATGCCGCTGCGATCAGTGCATCTGTGACCTAGGGCCTAACGTATCACGCCGTTTGATTGGTTAGATTACAACGGCAAAGAAACTGCGGTTCGAACGGGGTGACCCATATTGGCTTGAGCCAAATTGCCGGAGGCATAGCTCATAGCGGAGGAATTTCCAAGACCACAAATGTATCGGTTATGTGCTGCAAGCGAGCATTTTTACAGCGAATGCTCAACCCTTGTTAAGCCGGTTGAGCGGCTGCGACGCCCGTTCAAGCCTGGACACAGAATTCAGCAATATGTTACCACGCCCGAGTTTTGCAATGCCGTTTTTTTCCAGTTTTTTGAGTAGACAATTCACCCACTGGCGGGACAGTCCAGTTTCATTCGCGAGTTGTTTCTGGGTGACAAATAAGGTTTGGCGCTCTCCGTTCAAGTGGTCGAGACGCGCGAGTAACGAGGTCGCAAGTCGCTTCAAACCGGTTCGGCCGGGGTTTTCTAAAGCCATGATTGCCGCATCGTGCTGTGCTTGCAGGACCAGAACAAAATTAAATGCAAACTTCGGGACTTTTGCAAACGCATCCAATAATGCAGATTGCGTATAGAAATAGACGCCGGCCTCATCAGTAAGCCAGTGGCCATAGCCTATATCGAGATGGTCTGGAAGTCCGATGATTGTGGGTGCTGCGCGCAAAAGCATATCCTGCTTTTCGTCAACTGACTCCGAGATCGGCCGCAAACCAATCTGGCCGCTTAGAAGAACGGCAATGATCTCTTTCGAGCGGCTATAAGTTTCCAGCCAGCACTGTGCGTCCAGTTTTTCTTCTCTTCCTAATTTG
>JAJFHR010000097.1 GCA_021775515.1 Hyphomicrobiales bacterium
TCAGAGCTTACAGATACCACGCGTTGTATATCTGAAAAACTCTCGACGGCTTTTCCATCAATCGAGAGCACGATATCACCAACTTTAAAACCAGCTTCGGCAGCAGCGCTGTCCGCCTGAATTTCATCCACCCTGGGAGCGGTAACCTGCCGCCCGACCACCGTAAACATGAACGCGAAAATCACGATCGCCAGGATAAAATTAGCTATTGGACCCGCAGCAACAACAGCTGCCCGCTGCCAAAGTTTTTTGGTATGGAAATTCCCTTCGCGCTCTTCCGGGCTAAGGGCTGCCAAACTCTCGCGGTCCGGAACGCTGGCAGCATTGTCATCACCGGCGAATTTGACGTAACCACCTAGCGGGATCCAGCAAACTTTCCACCGGGTTCCTTTTTTATCAACAGTTCCGGCGATTTCCGGCCCGAACCCAACAGAAAAAGTTTCCACCTTCACGCCACACCAGCGCGCGACGAGGAAATGGCCCAGTTCGTGGAAAAACACGATTATCGTCAAGACAAACAAAAACGGCACTGCATAAGAAACGAATGATTGCAGGTTAGCAGTGAGGGCGGAAATCAGTTCCATTTTGTAAAATCCAGTCTACCTTATTTAATTCTGATTAATTTGATGACGCATCTTCAACGCGATATTTCAACGGCAGTTTTTGCCTGCCTGCGTCCATACGCATCAATTACGGCAACTTCATGCAAATCAGAAGCCTTTTTCATCATATTTTCTTGATCGGCCACCTCCAGCACAGAGCTGACAATCCGCGTGATATCAGTAAATCCAATCTGTTTGGACAAAAATGCGCTTACGGCTATTTCGTTAGCAGCATTTAAAATTGTCGGTCCACTGCCATCAGCTTGCAACGCCTGGCGGCAAAGTGCCAATGCAGGGAACCTTTCGCTGCAGACATCTTCGAAATTAAGCGTGCCGATTTCCGCCAGATTTAACGGTTTAACCGGACATTCAATTCTGTCTGGCCAGGAAAGCGCATAGGCAATCGGTATGCACATATCAGGTGTGCCGAGATGAGCCAAAACCGAGCCATCACAATATTGTACAAGAGAGTGAATAACTGAATTGGGATGCACAATAACATCCAGTTGATCGACTGACACCGGAAAGAGATGAAAGGCTTCAATGAGCTCCAGGCCCTTGTTCATCATCGTGGCGGAATCAATCGTGATCTTTTTACCCATTCTCCAGTTAGGATGCCTGAGGGCTTGTTCGGGCGTGGCGTTTTGAATGTCTTGAAGCGATGTTTCTCTGAAAGGACCACCTGAGGCTGTCAATATAATTTTGTCGACCCGTTCGGGTGAATCAAAGTCAAAAACCTGAAAGATGGCGCTATGTTCAGAATCAACCGGCAACAGTGTCGCATCACATTTTTCAACCTCATTCATAAACAATTCGCCAGCACACACCAGACATTCCTTGTTGGCAAGACCAATGCGCTGGCCCTTTTTAACTGCTGATAATGTCGGTTCAAGCCCAGCTGTTCCAACAATTGAGGCGATTACGCAATCGACGGGCCGCTCTGCGGCCTCGACCAGGCCACTAACACCTGCAGCCGTTTCAATTCCCGTCCCGCTAAGCGCGTCACGAAGTTCCTTATAGGCACTGTCATCGGCAACGACGGCAAATTTGGCATTAAACCGTTTGGCTTGCTCGGCGAGCAATTTTGCATTTTCGTTTGCAGTAAGGGCATCAACACTAAACCTCGACTTGTGATGCGAGATCAAATCCAAAGTATTGAGCCCGATCGATCCGGTTGCGCCCAATATCGAGATATTTTGCGGCGTACCCTCTGCCGGTAACGGATAATTTTCAGCCAATAGGCTCATAGGTATTCACCAATTAATGAGATGACGGGCTACCATTTGACCATCACCTCTAACAAATCCAATCGCAAGCCCAAATATGGCAACGACAATCAAGGCATCCACCCGGTCCCACACGCCCCCGTGACCGGGAAGCAGCCGTCCGGAATCTTTAATCTTCAATTGCCGTTTCGCCCACGATTCCTGCAAATCACCTCCCTGTGCAACAATTGCAGCAACAGCACTAACAGTGGTAATCGCAAGTTCCGAGCCGACATCGGCAATTCGCGCTAGAACAAACCCTGCCAATGCTGCGCCCACCATACCACCAAAAAATCCCGCCCAGGTCTTGTTTGGAGATATTCTCGGCGCAAGCTTAGGCCCCCCAATAAGACGGCCGACGAAATATGCCATACTATCTGCCGACCAGACCACACAAAACAGCCAGAGCAAGGCGATAAGACCAAACTCAGTATCCCCACGCAAAACGATGAGAGAGACTACGGCCGCACTGCCGATCGCCGTACCACCAGCCAATATGTATGCCCGCGGGCCGCTAAGCTTTGCCACCAGCATACAAATCAGTGCGCCAGTCAACCCATAACCCAAGGCAATGAGAATATAACCGAACACTGCCAACACCCCTGCCCCCAGGAATGTTGCCAGGGCAATCGTGTAGAGAACGAAGATGCGGTCTTTAGCAACATTGTCAATTAGCTCAATGGCCAAAAGTGCTGCCAGCAACAACACCATGAGTTGAAACCAGAGGCCACCCAACCAAGTAAGCCCAATGACAATAGGTATAAGCAGGGCGGCCGTAAGCACCCTTTGGCCAAGTTCCGAAATATGGCGGTTATTTTTCAAGGCAATGAACGCAATCGGTCAACCACGGCTGCCTGCGGCAGGTAATTTGGCCGACGAGGAAGCGTTGCTTTCAGTCAGACCGCCATAACGTCTGGTCCGGCTTTGAAATTCTTCAATTGCCTTCATCAGCAAGTCCCGGTTGAAATCCGGCCAGGGCTGTTTTACGAACACAAACTCCGTATAGGCACATTGCCATAAAAGAAAATTACTTAAGCGCTGCTCACCTCCGGTGCGAATAAGCAGATCAGGTTCAGGAATGCCAGCGGTATCCAGATAATTATTGAAAGTCTCGGGATCAATCTGTTCGGCCCTCAATTCACCGCGTTGAACGGCTTCAGCGATCTTTCGCGCCGCACCGGCAACTTCCCACTTGCTGCCATAATTAAAGGCCACGACCAGTGTTATCGCCGTATTGTCTTTTGTAAGCTTTTCAGCTTTTAAAATCAGATCGACGATTTCCTGATCAAGATTGTCACGATTGCCAATTACGACAACCCGGGCGCCCTGCTCATGTAAACTGGCCAGATCACGGCGAATAAAACGCTTCAACAAACCCATGAGTTCATTGACTTCCTGGACGGGCCGCTGCCAGTTCTCCGAGCTGAAACTATAAAGCGTAAGGTATTTGATTCCAAGTTCACCGGCGTCGCGCACCAGTTTGCGAACAGTCTCTACACCGCGCTTGTGTCCGGCAGCCCTTGGCAGTCCGCGAGCTCTGGCCCAACGGCCGTTACCGTCCATAATTATGGCCACATGCTGCGGAACAGCAGCACCCGTTTCCAAGTGCGGTGTCGACTTAAGTTTCAAAATCCCCACTCACTTCCGACTAAAACCCGGCAAATCCGGCTGACAAAAATTGTTGCAGTAACTTTAAAGCACAATTTGTCGAAAAAAGGTTGGTATCTTATATTTCCGATATTCCGGCAATTTCCTATACCTGCATGATCTCTTGTTCTTTTAACGACAGGGCCTCATCGATTACGGAAATAGTATCGTTAGTTAGCTTTTGCACTTCTTCCGACCACAATTTTTCTTCGTCTTGGCTCATATGGCTATCTTTTTCAAGATGTTTAAGTTTGTCCATCCCATCGCGCCGGACGTTACGCACGGCAACCCGGGCCTGTTCGGCATATTGACTGGCAACCTTCGTAAGCTCCGTCCGCCGTTCTTCATTAAGTTCGGGAATGGGTATTCGCAGCAGAGAGCCCTCGACGATTGGGTTAAGTCCCAGTGAAGAGTTTCGAATTGCTTTATCCACAGCACTTACCAGCGAATTATCCCAAACCTGCACGGAAAGCATGCGCGGTTCAGGAACAGAAATCGTCCCGACCTGGCTCATCGGCATTTGAGCACCATAAGCATCAACGGTGAGCGGCTCCAACAAACTGGTTGAGGCACGCCCGGTGCGCAAACCTCCAAACTCACTTTTAAGAACAGAGGCAGCCCCCTTCATGCGCCGCTCAATATCATCAATATCAAACTCATGTTCTGCCATTTTTTAAACCCTCTGCTTAACTCTAACCGGACCTATCTTATTCATCGGATATGACAGTAAACTTCCCCCGCCCCTGTGCCACATCCAACAACGCACCCGGAGTTCTGATGGAGAATACGACAACAGGTATATCATTGTCACGGGCCAGTGTAACTGCGGCTGTATCCATTACCCGCAGGTTTTGTACCACGAGATCCTGATAGGTTAATGTTTCATAGCGTTCAGCATCCACCGAGGTTTTGGGGTCGGCAGAATAAACGCCATCAACACTAGTCCCTTTCATCAAAACATCACAACCAATTTCAGCCGCCCGCAGTGCAGATGCCGTATCGGTGGTGAAAAAGGGATTTCCGGTCCCGGCAGCAAATATAACGATGCGCCCCTTGTCTAAATGGCTTATTGCACGTGGGCATGTAAACGGCTCGCAGACGGTCGGCATCGGAATTGCGGACAAAACTCGAGCACTAAATCCCTTCGAATGCAGAGCACTTTGCATCGCCAAGGCATTCATGACGGTTGCCAGCATTCCCATATAATCGGCGCTGGTCCTATCCATGCCCTGAGCTGCACCGCTGAGGCCGCGAAAAATATTTCCTCCGCCAATTACCAATCCAACTTCAATCCCCAGGTTGGCCACACTGCCAACTTCCTCCGCAACTCTTTGCGCAGTGTTTACATCAATGCCATATTCATTTTCGCCCATTAAAACTTCGCCGGAAACCTTGAGCAATATTCGTTTAAAAGGAACATCAGCAGACATGATGGGAGGATCCTTGAATTTGGTAAAATCAAGCACACAATAGACACAGTCTGCGACAGATAAAATCTGACGCAGGAACTACGCTCTCAGTCTAGCCGATGATGAATTGATTCGGGCCTTCGCCCAAATTGCATGGGTGTCGGGTGCAACTTATGCCCAAAAGAGTAGGCCCAAGTTAAGCCAACTCATTCGAGCCAATCGGAATGACCTAGGAACCGGAAGCTGCTGCGGCAACTTCGGCGGCAAAATCATCTTCTTTTTTCTCAATGCCCTCACCAAGCCCATAACGCACAAAACCCGTAATCTTAACCGGTGCGCCGACAGAAGTTTCCGCAGCCTTTGCAGCCTGTTCCACTGTGCTCTCACCATCAATTACAAAGGTCTGAGACAGCAATACGACTTCCTCGTAATATTTGCGAATACGGCCTTCGACCATTTTTTCAATGATGTTTTCCGGCTTGCCGGATTCGCGCGCCTGTTCGGACAAAACGGCTTTTTCACGAGCAACGACATCAGGGTCAAGGTCCTCAGTAGACAAGGACAGGGGGCTGGTTGCAGCAATGTGCATGGCAACCTGCTTACCAAATTCTGCCAGTTTATCTTTGTCACCGGCTGATTCCAGCCCCACGATCACGCCAATTTTACCCAATCCCGGTGCAATTTGGTTGTGAACATAAGAGGTAACCACACCGTCAGAAACGATCAAACCTGTCGTCCGGCGAAGGTTCATATTTTCCCCAATGGTTCCAACCATTTCAGAAATATACTCGCCGACTTTTTTACTGGTGCCGGGATAAGTTGTGTCTTTTAACGCCTCAATATCGCTGCCGCTATTAAGGCTCAAATCTGCAATATCAGAGACCATTTTCTGAAAAACTTCATTGCGGGCAACAAAATCTGTTTCAGAATTGACCTCGACGACAACTCCGTGATTGCCCGTTACAGCAACGCCGACCAGGCCTTCAGCGGCAATTCGATCAGATTTTTTAGCTGCTTTCGACAGACCCTTGGTGCGAAGCCAGTCCATGGCAGCTTCAATGTCACCATCGTTTTCGGTCAACGCTGTTTTACAGTCCATCATGCCCACGCCACTTTTGTCACGGAGCTCTTTCACCATCGATGCACTAATGTTGGCCATCGTATTTCCTCGTTGATCAGAAGTTGCCCCGCGTTCACATATTCGCGGTGGGCAAAAGTTTTAACGAAACTGGAGGGCGAAATTACCCCGTTTTAGCCGCCTAACAGCTCTCGAGCCTGCCCAAGCCAGTCATCACGTTCAATTCTACCTTTGAAGTTGAGTTCGCTATCAATGGATTGAATTTCCACGACAGATAAGTTGGCTATCTGTTCGTAGTGATAAATGCCGAGTTTATTAAGTTTTTCCTCCAGCACCGGCCCAACGCCTGAAATTTTCTTGAGATCATCAGCTTCACCATTAGGTCCTGAAAGGCCTTTGAAACCATCAGAAGGCACGTCAACTTCAGTGCTTTCCGCGACAGCTGGTTGCGCTGCAGTTTCCTCTTCAACGGCTGGCTCCGCAATCTTTTCGGCTTCTTCAACTTGTTCCTCGGTTTCAACAACTGCGGCAGTTGCGGGCGCTTCGGCCACTTCTTGGCTCGGAAGCGCTGTTTCAACCACATTAACGGCTTCACCCAGGTCAATACCATCCGAGGCGGCGGAAACGGAAATGCCATCAATTACCGCTTTTGCCACAAGGTCGCAGTAAAGGTTAATTGCCCGACCGGCATCATCATTGCCAGGAATGGGATAGGTAATGTGATCGGGGTCACAGTTTGTGTCCATGATCGCCACAATAGGAACGCCCAGTTTACGAGCTTCCTGAATGGCAATTGACTCCTTATTGGTGTCGATTACGAACATAATATCCGGAACTCCACCCATGTCCTTGATGCCGCCAAGAGCGCGTTCCAACCTTTCGCGTTCCCGCGTTAATTTGAGCAATTCCTTTTTGGTCATGCCAAGCGCTTCACCCTGAAGCAGTTCTTCAAGATGCCGCAGCCTTTTGATTGATTTGGAGATAGTGGCCCAGTTGGTAAGCGTCCCACCAAGCCAACGATGATTGATATAATATTGCGCGCAGCTTTTTGCAGCCGCCGCAATAGGTTCGGAAGCCTGACGTTTGGTGCCGACGAACAACACCCGGCCACGATTTGCCACAATATCGCGAATCGTGACTAACGCCTGATGCAGTGACGGTACTGTTTCAGCCAGGTCGATAATGTGGATGTTGTTGCGCGAGCCGAAAATATATTTCCCCATTTTGGGGTTCCAGCGATGCGTCTGATGTCCAAAATGAACTCCTGCTTCCAGCAGTTGACGCATTGAAAAATCAGGCAATGCCATGCCGTTCTCCTATTTCTCCGGTTAAACCTCCGCAAGGATTGGCTGAAAACCTTCAGCACCGGATGGAATACATGCTATGTGCCGCCGTAGCGGTGCATGATCCACGTACCTTGCGTGTGAATTTGCATGCGCGTTATAGGCACAAGCGTCAGCGATTGCAAGCGTTGAAAAAATTTAATGAATACCACACGTCGAAACGCCATCTGGATTCTTTGGATTGTTTTATCGGCTGGCGATTTGTATTCCCGAAGAGGTCAAAACCACATTAATGGTCTCGCCATCGGCAACCGATACTCGTTTGACCAGGGCCACACCACGGCGTACGGCATTACCCAAATTATCTAGAACCTTCCAATTTATTCCGGTGGTGACAAAATAATCTCCCGCAGCTAGGCCGCCAAAGGTAAACTTGCCCCCTGCCCCAACAGCAGCGGTGCGCGTATAGACCAGATAGCGCGGATCGTTACTTTCTTCAGAAAAATTCACCTTTTTGGTGGCAACGCCCGAGCTGCCATATATGGCATTGACACGTTGCTCGGCATATTTGGTCGCCGGTACCAGAGTAGCCGTGCTCCCGCTTGCAGTTTTTGTCGCGCCATCAGCTGTTTTGATAAACGCCCGCCCGGTAATTTTTCCAGTGCCTTTATCAAAAATATAATTGGCCTCTTTTGGATTGAACTTAGCTGTCAAAACGGCCAGTTTGGGACCTTCATCACTTGGTGCCGAAGAGCGTAAATTCGGATCACACGCCGCTACGAGCAATGACATCAGTACAATTGGCAATAACCGGTACATGGAACAACTCCGCATCGCATATTTTAAAATACCCAACGATTAAAACCGGTTTAGCCGATTCACGTCAAGCAAAGCCACTTTAACAACCTTAAACACCCTTGGAGGTCGTATTCTAGATGTCCTGAACGTCAACCACACCCGGGATGGTCTTAATTGCACCACGAATTTGTGGCGAAATAAGGTAACCACCGGGAAGTTCCATTTCCACCTCGCGCTGACCCTGATCAATCGACAATATTAAGGAGACGGGCGATTTTCCCGTTTTATTTAACCGCTTCGATACACTGGATAAGGCCGCATCATCCTGAATGAAAATCTTAAGACCAATTTGTACTTTTGTCGTCACTGTATCGACGGCTTCTACACTTTGCAGCCTGAGTTTAATATCTTCACCTTCACAATCAGCTTCAACCACTAAGATGACGGCGGAACCTGGTTCGAGCAGTTCTCTTGAACTCGCCAAAAGATCGGAGAAAACAACGGCCTCAAATTGACCGGTTGAATCCGTAAATCCTACAAAAGCAAATCTGTTACCGCTCTTGGACCTTCTTTCCTGCTTGTAAGCCACCGTGCCGGCAATTTTTCCAGCCGTCGCCCCAGCCATGGCTTTGGCGGCGAACTCCCGCCACGGCAACACCCCCAATCGCTTCAGTGCAGCCTGAAAATCATCAAGCGGATGTCCGGAGAGAAAAAACCCTATTGCCTCAAATTCCCGGCTCAAGCGGTCCATTGCCAGCCATTCTTCACAGGCCGGCAGGATGATCGCTTCATCACTGTCACCACCGCCAAAAAGATCATTCTGCCCGGCAGCCCGATCCCCAGAGGTTTTTGTTGCCAGTCCCAGGATAGTTTCAACTCCGGTCAACACCTGGGCTCTGTTGCGGTTAAGATCATCAAATGCCCCGGCTTTTGCCAGGCTCTCCAGGGCGCGTTTGTTGACAATGCGCGGGTTGATGCGTTTGGCAAAATCTCCAATTGAGATGAAGGGTCCCTCTTCATTGCGCACATCGACAATATGTTCAACCGTCTGGCGGCCAACATTCTTGAGGGCCGCAAGAGAATAGTGAATAGATCCATCCTTGACAGTAAAACTGGCAGAAGAAAAGTTGACAGAGGGAGGTAAAATCTTAATTCCCAAACGTTCCACTTCACGCTTGAACACCAGAAGTTTGTCAGTATTGCCCATGTCCAGGGTCATGGATGCCGCCAAAAACTCAACCGGATAATTAGCTTTCAAAAAAGCGGTTTGATAAGCGACCAGGGCGTAAGCTGCGGCATGGCCCTTGGGAAATCCATAACCGGCAAATTTATTGACCAGTTCAAATATAAATTCAGCCTGCGCCCGGTCCACCTTGCGCTCAACAGCCCCTTCAACGAACCGGGCTTTTTGCATGTCCATTTCGGCCTGAATTTTTTTACCCATGGCGCGGCGAAGCAGATCAGCCTCACCGAGTGAATAGCCTGAGAGAATTTGAGCAATCTGCATCACCTGCTCTTGATAAACGATAACCCCATAGGTTTCTTTGAGCAGCGGTTCCAGTGAAGGATGGAGATAATTTGGCTCTTCCAAACCAAGTTTACAGGAAATGTATGTCGGAATATTGCCCATCGGTCCGGGCCGGTAAAGTGCTACAAGCGCGATTATATCCTCAAACCGGTCCAGTTTCATCTTGCGCTGGACATCGCGCATGCCCGAACTTTCAAGTTGGAACACCCCGACGGTTTCACCAGAGGACATCAACTCAAAAGAAGGGGCATCATCGAGAGGTATTTTCGATAAATCAACATGAACGCCGCGATCAGCAAGAAGCTTCACCGTATGATCAAGTATCGTCAGCGTTTTAAGACCAAGAAAATCGAACTTGACCAGGCCGGCGCGTTCAACCCACTTCATATTGTATTGGGTAACTGGCATATCCGAACGTGGATCACGATATAGCGGTGTAAGTTCCTCAAGTTTTCTATCGCCGATAACCACGCCGGCGGCATGCGTCGAAGCGTGGCGGTAAAGACCTTCCAGCTTGAGGCCAATATCAAGCATCTGGGCCACGTTTGTGTCTTCATCACGTGCTTCGCGCAAGGGCTGTTCGGTATTAATCGCTTCTTCAAGGGTGGTTGGATTTGCCGGATTATTGGGAATGAGTTTGCACAGCCGATCGACCTGACCATAGGGAAGCTGCAAAACCCGGCCCACATCGCGCAAGACAGCGCGGGCCTGGAGTTTTCCAAATGTAATGATTTGCGCGACCTGATCCGCCCCGTAGCGTTGTTGCACGTATTCGATGACTTCATCACGGCGGTCTTGACAAAAATCCACATCAAAATCCGGCATCGACACGCGTTCGGGATTTAAAAATCGCTCGAAAATCAAATCAAACCGCAACGGGTCAAGATCAGTAATTGTCAGCGACCACGCGACAACCGACCCTGCCCCCGATCCCCTCCCCGGACCTACGGGGATACCTTTTGATTTTGCCCATTTGATAAAGTCGGCAACGATCAGAAAATATCCGGGAAATTTCATTCCGATAATTACATCGAGCTCGTATTTGAGGCGGTCCCAATAATCTTGTTCTGGTTTTCCCGACAGGTTTCCTACCGTGTGCAAACGTTCGCGCAACCCTTCTTCAGATTGGCGGCGTAACTCTTCTGCTTCGGCGAGAATGGTTTCGTCTTCGTTTAATCCCTCCCCATCCATGAACGATGGCAAAATAGGATCGCGCGTATGTGGGCGGTATGCACAACGGCGCGCTATTTCAATGGTATTTTCTACCGCTTCCGGCAAATCGGCAAAAAGTGACACCATTTCAGAGGGCGATTTGAAATAATGCTCAGGCGTCAGCCGATGCCGGTCTTCCTCGCTAACGTAAGTGCCATCGCGAATGCAGATAAGAGCATCATGCGCCTCAAATTCAGCAGGATCGGCGAAATAAGGTTCATTGGTCGCTACCAGCGGAATTCCTTTGGCATAGGCAAACTCGACCAGAAATTTTTCTGTTTCAAGTTCCTCTGGCATGCTGTGCCGTTGCAATTCGATGTAAAACCGGTCACCAAAAATATCGACAAATCGATCGGCCAGTCTCTCCGCCTCATTCGGCATTCGGTCAACCAATGCCTGGTTAAGGACACCCTTGGGACCTCCCGACAAGGCGATGAGGCCGTCGCTATGGTCTTTAATAATGTCCAGAGAAACTTGCGGGTCCAACGAGGCATCAGTATCAAGGTAAGCGCAACTGGAAAGCTTCATTAAGTTCATGAAGCCCTGTTCATCCTTCGCCAGCAAAGGCAACAGGGCAACCCGCCCGCTATCCTGATATTGGTTGTTTTTATTGACGTCGGGTTCGTTAAAGGTAACGCGCAAGGTACAGCCCATTATCGGCTGAATACCGTGGTTTGACATGGTTTCGGAAAATTCCAGAGCGCCAAACAAATTTCCGGTATCACACAAGCCAACCGCCGGCATTTGATGTTGTTTGACCAGCTTGGCCAAAGGTTCGATGTGAATGGCACCTTCAAGGAGCGAAAAGGCGCTATGAACCCGCAAATGGACAAATCCTACCCCCGGATCATAGTCAGGTTTGTTTGTGGCGAGTTTTGATTCTGGAGAGTTACTCATTTTCCCATGATCAGGGAATTGCCGACATGTGTCACCCGGCAATCCAAGACAACTGTTGAAAACACCTAAACTGTCATTTGCTAAGCTGGGACCAGTTGACCACCCTGCATGAGCACAGTGCGGTCCATCCGCCGGGCAAGTTCTGGATTGTGCGTCGCGATGAGAGCGGCAATACCTTCCAGCCGTACCAGTCCCAGCAATTCACCGTAAACAAGATCAGCCGTTTCAGGATCAAGGTTGCCGGTTGGTTCGTCAGCAAGTAACAATTTTGGCTTGTTGGCCAGCGACCGGGCGATGGCAACGCGTTGTTGTTCACCGCCTGAAAGTTCCGCTGGACGGTGTGTCAATCGGTGGTCGAGGCCGAGACGTTGCAACAGATAGATCGAACGCTCATTGGCTTTGGCTTTACTTTTCCCGGCAATCATTTGCGGTATGGAAACATTTTCCAGCGCAGACAGTTCCGGCAGCAAATGATGAAACTGGTAGATAAAGCCAATGAGATCACGGCGGGCACTGGTCCTGGCAGCGTCCTTTTCAGCGGCATAATCTTTGTTGTTAATGATGATGGTGCCCGAATCCGGTGCTTCCAAAAGACCGGCAATATGCAATAACGACGATTTCCCCGCACCTGATGGTCCCACCAACGCAACTACTTCGCCACCCTTGATCGACAAGGTGGCATTTGAGAATACCTCAAGCACGCTTGTTCCCTGCTGATAGGTGCGACAGATATTTCTCAAATCTAAGATTGTTTCCACAAAACCTGCTTTTGATTGTTAGCCGTATCGCAGTGCTTCGACCGGATCAATCCGGGCGGCACGCCATGACGGGTATAAAGTGGCGATAAATGAGAGCACCAGCGCCATTAAAACCACTGAGGCCACTTCCGTTGGATTTACCTCAGCAGGCAATTGGCTGAGGTAATAAATTTCCGGCGAAAACAATTCCGTGCCGGTGAGACTTGAGAGAAACTGCCGGATATTTTCAATATAAGCGCAAAACACGGTGCCTATGACAAAACCCGCCAGCGTTCCGACAACACCAATGCTGGCTCCGGTTATAAAAAATATCCGCATGATTGATCCACGCGTTGCCCCCATGGTGCGGAGAATGGCGATGTCGCCGGATTTGTCTTTGACCAACATAATCAGGCCTGAAACAATATTCAAAGCAGCAACAAGGACAATGAGCGTCAAGATAAGGAACATGACGTTACGTTCAACCTGAAGTGCTGAAAAGAAGCTGGAATTCACCTCCTGCCAGGTAGAGATATTGACTGGAGATTGCACCACTTTTGCGATGTTGCGCCTGACCTCTTGGGCTTTATCGGGATCATCGATTTTAATTTCAAGGGCGCTAACGCCCTCACCCTTATTAAAATAAAGTTGTGCTTCTTCAAGTGGCATAAATACAAAACCGGCATCATATTCAGACATGCCAATATGATAAATGGCTGCGATTGGGTATGATTTTATTCTCGGCGTTACACCAAAGGGAGTGACATTTCCCCGGGGGCTGATCAAGGTGAGTTTACTGCCGACAACAACACCGAGTTTGTTTGCCAGGCGTGAGCCAATCAGGACACCGTTTTTGCTGGAAAAATATTCCAAAGATCCAGCACGAAGCGAATTTCCAATGCCGTTGAGTGTGGCAATGTCTTTTTTCCTAAAACCGCGCACTAAGACGCCTGAATTACCACGCACACCGGAAGCCATGGCTTGGCCTTCAACCAGCGGCACAACACTCTTTATGCCAGCCACCGGACTAATGCGTTCAACCACGTCATCAAATTTTTGCAGCGGACCCTGAAGAGACACAACGGTGATATGTCCGTTAAACCCCAGCACTTTGGACAAAAGCTCGGTGCGAAATCCATTCATCACCGACATCACGATTATCAAGGTTGCAACACCGAGCATGATGCCCAGAAACGAAAAACCGGCGATGACCGAAATAAAACCTTCCTTGCGCCGGGCATGCAAATACCGGCGGCACAACATCCATTCAAAAGCAGAAAAAGCCCTGGCTGGCTCAGACATAATCAGCAGAACTCGTTTTTCAGTTTATTAACGGCGTCATCGGGTGACACGGTTTCGCGTTCACCGGTCGCTCGGCATTTTATTTCAACCTCATTCTCAGCTAAACCTCTGGGACCGGCGATGAGTTGCCAGGGCAAACCGATTAAATCCATTTTGGAAAACTTGGCTCCTGCACGATCATCAGTATCATCGTACAAAACGTCCACACCCGCTGCCTGGAGTTTTTGGTACAGGTCCGCACAAGCAGTATCAGTAGTCTCATCACCAGCCTTGAGATTCATCAGCCCAACGTCAAATGGAGAAACCGATTTGGGCCAAATGATACCATTGTCATCATGACTGGCTTCGATGATTGCGCCAGCCAGGCGGGAAACACCGACACCGTAAGATCCGCTTTCTATGGCTACCTGATTACCACCGGAATCCTGAACGGTAAGGTTCAGCGGTTTTGAGTATTTCGAGCCAAAGAAAAAAATATGGCCGACTTCAATTCCTCTGGCATGCAGACGGTCCTTTTCATCGACCTCGCGTGCAAAACGATCAGGATCGTGCTGTTCATCTGTCGCAGCATAAGGAGCCGTCCACTTTGCAATTATCGGAGTAAGGTCGCTGTCATAATCGAGCGTCTCATCGGGAACATCAAAATCCACCAAATCGCGGTGGCAATAAACTTCACTCTCGCCGGTATCTGCCAGAATAATAAACTCATGGCTCAGGTCGCCGCCGATCGGCCCGGTATCGGCTGCCATGGGAATTGCCTTTAAGCCGAGCCGCTCGAAAGTCCGCAAATAAGACACAAACATCTTATTGTAGGACTTGCGCCCTTCTTCCGCAGTAAGGTCGAAAGAATACGCATCTTTCATCAAAAATTCGCGGCCCCGCATAATGCCAAATCGCGGACGAATTTCGTCGCGGAATTTCCACTGAATATGAAACAGATTGCGTGGTAAATCACGGTACGATTGGATGCCGTTTTTGAACGTATCGGTGATCAGCTCTTCGTTGGTCGGACCATAAAGCATTTCGCGATCATGACGGTCGGTAATGCGCAGCATCTCTTTACCATAATCTTCATATCGACCGCTTTGTTTCCACAGATCGGCAGATTGAATTGTCGGCATTAATACTTCAATGGCGCCAGCGCGCACCTGCTCATCGCGCACAATTTCTTCAATTTTTTTCAGAACTTTGAACCCCATCGGCAGCCAGGTATAAATGCCTGCACTCGCCTGCCGGATCATTCCTGCGCGCAACATCAAACGATGTGAAACAATTTCCGCTTCTTTGGGGTTTTCCTTAATTGTCGGCAAAAAATATTTTGATAGGCGCATAGAGGTTATAGCTCGCAGTGGAATTCAAGAATCAAGGACAGAGTGAAACCTTATATAGCCGATAAACACAAGCCCGACGACATCAGAAATGCCGCCCGCACCACGCAGCCTTTAAAATATGTCTTTATTTCGACGATTTGGGGATTAGATTGAGCGGCTAACCGGAGCTCAACATCCGGACCCCTTTTTAGTATTTGTCAATTGTTGCCCATCCACAGCCACCTCGCCTGAGGATGTATCAATACTCACCTCACCCAGGCTCAAATTGTTAGTCCGTAAGGGTGAGCGCCGCCTGGAATTTGCCCCCTTGCGTACCTTAAGTCTTCTGTCAGACTGGAGATCAAATCTAACAATCGGTTGAATTTCCTGGTATTCACCCGGCAATTCGGCGGGTGCTATTTTCTCACCTTTTACATCGCGGCCTGGAACAAAGTCAGCGCCCGGAAAATTTGAACCACCGGCGAGTTCACTACAACCATTGCCACTGAGGCTCGCAGGCAGGTTTTTTGATTTTGCCTTAAATCTGCTGCCGGCAATGGCCAACTCAAACGACCCGGCAACTAACAACCCGAGCACGCTCAAGACTGCCACTAAACAGAAAAGATAAACCGTTCTCTTTTTCATTCTTCTATTTTACGATATGAACGTTAACGTCTCCTCAAATGACCCATTTTTCGGGGATTGTGTATCGCGGCTGAAAATTTTTATGCCTATGTCCAAAAACCGTTGAATTGTTCGTGACAATCAAAATGGATTTTTGTAAACTCCTTACAATTAACAAGAAGGTACGCAGATAACTCACCTTCCTTTTTCTAAGGCAGGTGTTGGTCGAGCGGCCCAAGTCTAGGGAGGGAAAGTCGTTAGGCACAGAGGATCTGACGAAATTTCTTCTGCAGCCGTGCACTTGGTAATTATTGGTAATTATCAAAGTGTGTGTAAATTCGACTTTCTTACTAAATGACAAGGCGTACCTTCGTGGTTGCCTTGTTTTTTTTCTCAAAATATTGCGGTTTGTTTCGATCTTGCCTGGCAAGTACACATTCGGCTGATCAATCGTTTGAGAATTTAGGCAAAAATGGTAGCTCTTCCAGGTCGATAATTTCATATTCCATCAAGATGAAAGCAATCGTCCAGGGGATAATCGCCAACAGGCTTGTCAGAATAAACTTCCGCCGCATTCCAGGCTCAGCCGGTGCGCTTGAAACCGTACCAGGGATAACTTCTCCTTCTTCTTCCTGAGTGCGAACACCGATCGGAAGAACCGCCATGAGGGTAATCCACCAACAGACAAAATATATTGCTATGCCGCTTATTATTGTCATTTCACCTCTAAAATCTTCAAAGCCTGAATCAGGAAAATCAGGTTGGTCAGCATTGTTCCAACTCTACCAATGTACCGCAAAAATCCTTCGGGTGTAAAAACAACACCGGTTTGCCATGCGCACCTGTTTTGGGGTTGCCGTCGCCTAACACCCGGGCACCTTTTTCTACAAGCTGGTCGCGCGCATTCATAATATCTGCAACTTCATAACAGACATGATGAATACCGCCAGTTAGGTTTTTCTCGAGAAATCCAGCGATGGGCGAATTTTCACCCAATGGTTCCAGCAGCTCAATTTTTGTATTGGGCAATTCAATGAACACCGTGGTCACCCCGTGATCGGGCTGTGCCACTGTTTCTGACACCTGAGCCCCTAAAGTATCCCGGTAGATCGCACTTGCCGCCGCAATGTCAGGAACAGCAATGGCCACGTGGTTTAATCGCCCAATCATAAATATATACCCTTTGATCAGTTTCTATAGGCGTGAAACGGTGACATAGCAAATAGGCTTTTTGCCCCAGCGCTCTGCTATGCTGCGTCGTATCTGACGTCTGATCCCCTCAGCCAGATCCTCATCATTTCGTTTGTCACGTTTGGAAAGCCGCTGCCATCCCGCTTGTATCGCTTCTTGCACAATATTTTTGAAGGGCTCTTTATGACCGTCACGTTCCGGTAACCCATGAACAATTACCGCAGGATCAAAGATTATTTTGCCACTTTCTTCCACAACCAAAGCCACCGTGACAATACCGGCATAGCCCAACCTGCGGCGTTGGTGTGCAGGACCATCATGCCCCGGCACAAGCAGATGGCCATCCAGGTGCAGACGCCCGCTTGGGACTTCATCAATAATGGCAGCATCACCGGGTCCAAGATGCGCCAATTTACCGTTGGTAACGACGAGAGATTGCGGGATGCCGCATTGTTTGGCAAATCGGGCATGTTCAACCAGGTGGCGTCTTTCGCCATGCATGGGAATGAGGATGTCGGGTTTTATGAGATCATAAAGTTGTCTTAGTTCATCGCGCCGGGGGTGCCCGGTAACATGAACAAGCTCTTCATCATCGCTTATCATGCCGCACCCCAGCGCCGCGAGATCGTTTTTCACCTGACCAACGGCTTTTTCATTTCCAGGAATGGTACGTGAGGAAAATATAACCAGATCGCCATCGTTTAAGGTTATGTCGCGATGCTCATCGGCGGCAATTCTGCTCAAAGCTGCACGGGATTCACCCTGACTGCCGGTACATAAGATCAATGTTTTTTCGCGCGGCAGATTTCCGCAATGTTCTTCCGAGACAAATTGTGGGATATCGCGCAGATATCCGCTTCTCCGCGCCGCTTCAATAACCCGGTGCATCGAGCGTCCAACCACCACCATCTGGCGATCTGCTGCCGCAGCCGCCTTGGCAATTGAATGAATGCGCGCGACATTGGAAGCAAAACCGGTAATTGCCACGCGCCTTTTGGCTGATTTGACGATGTCTATGAGTGAGCGGGCAACATCTCCTTCGGTGGGTGAACTGCCCTCCCGAAGCACATTGGTAGAATCACAAATTAACGCGCGGATGCCCTCTTTCCCCAAAGCCTTAAAGCGGGGAAGGTCGACACCATTACCAATCACTGGATCATCATCCAGTTTCCAGTCCCCGGAATGAATAACCGTCCCGGCTTCGGTCTTGATCATAACTGCATTGGGTTCGGGAATTGAATGGGCCATAGAAATTAGCTCAACAACAAACGGGCCAACATCAATTTGATGTCCGGGAGCCATTTCCACAACTTCCAATTCTTCATCCAACCCGTTGTAGGCCAACCGCGGCGCCATCATTTCTTTGGCAAATCGAGTAGCAAAAACCGGCGCCCTAAGCCGGGGCCATAGTTCGACCAGAGCCCCATAGTGATCTTCATGAGCGTGGGTGATGACGATGCCAACAAGGTCATCGCGCAATTCTTCGATATAGGAGATGTCAGGCAAGATGGTTTCTATACCGGGATGTCTCAAGTCACCAAAGGTTATACCAAGGTCAACCATTAGCCACTTACGCCTGTGAGCGGTGCCGATGCCATAAAGATAGAGGTTCATGCCAATTTCACCGGCTCCACCGAGCGGTAAAAAAACAAGCTCGTTATTGGCTCGAGATTTTCCTGGCATTCAAAAACTTTCTATCAAGCACCTGTTTGGCGAGCTTGTATCGGCACGGAAATAACATCTCCTGCGATAATTATCTTCCGTGACCCATCAGATAATACGAGCCTTAGCCCACCGCGTTCATCAAGGCCGTCAAAAGCGCCCGATATGATATCACTCCCGGTATTTACAGCAAGCTCCTGTCCATTATCGGGCCCATATTCAAGACATTGCCGTTTTATCGCTTCAAAACCACGCCCCCCTTGCCAAAGAGAAAAACCATTATCAAACTCCTGCGCCAATAATTCCATCACCTCCACATTAGTTGTGCTGATACCATGTTGAGCTAGATCTGTTGTTGGATAACCGACGTTTTGTGGATGAGCTGCGATGTTGAGGCCAATACCAATGGCAACACTTATCGGGTGTTCTGGCTGATCCGACCTTGACGTTTCGATCAAAATACCACCAACCTTGGACCCAAAAAGCAGGACATCATTCGGCCATTTGAGACTGACCTCCAAGTCGCCGCTAAATTTGCGGGAAAACTGGTCCAGAATTTTTGCGCAAGCAACAGCGGCAACAAAACTTAGATCGCTTAAACCTGCCACTGCGCCTGGCCAGGATAGAAGCAGCGTGGCAAACAAGTTTCCCGGTTTTGCGATCCATTCCCGCCCGCGTCGGCCTCGGCCTTGAGTTTGGCAATTTGCCACAATCCACAGAGGTCCGTTTCGTCCCGACTGGGATTGACGCAAAGCTTCGGAATTTGTGGAATCAACCTCTTCCAGCCACAACAGTTCATAGCCTTGAGGCAGTTGAGGCCGTAAAACCACCTAAAACAGCGACTTGGCGGCAACCGCAGCAGCAGAGGTCAGGGCTGCTGGATAGAGGAAAAAGCCGAGGACAAATATCCCGCTTAAACCTGCCACCAAAGCCAGTTCGCGCGGCATCGGCTCAAACGCATCCTTGGGTTCGTCGAAATACATTATCTTGACGATCCTGAGATAATAAAACGCCCCGACCACACTTGAAACAATACCGATCACAGCCAGGGGATAAAGTTCGGCTTTGATAGCGGCGAGGAATACATAAAATTTTGCAAAAAACCCGGCCAGCGGAGGAACACCCGCAAGTGAGAACATCAATAACAGTAGAACAAATCCCATCAAAGGACTGGTACGGCCCAGACCGGCAAGGTCATCAATATCTTCGCACATTTCATCTTGGCGGCGCATGGCTAAAATGCAGCCAAATGTGCCAAGCGTCATGGCCAGATAAATCACCATATAAACGATAACGCCTTTCACGCCCTCTTCCGTGCCGGCCGCCAGCCCGACTAGGGCAAAGCCCATATGGCCGATTGAACTATAGGCCATAAGGCGTTTTATGTTGCGCTGACCAATTGCGGCAAATGCCCCCAATACCATTGAGGCAATTGATACAAAAACAATGATCTGCTGCCACTGATCGGTGATCGCGGGAAATGCTGCCACCATGGCGCGCACAAACATGGCCATAGCGGCTATCTTGGGTGCCGAGGCAAAAAAAGCGGTCACCGGAGTTGGTGCACCTTCATAAACATCAGGTGTCCACATATGAAAGGGAACGGCTGAGACCTTAAAGGCCAGCCCAGCCAGCAAAAATACGATGCCGAATATCAGACCCAGATTGCCGCCATTTGCCGTGACGTAAGAAGCAATTTCGGCAAAACCGGTGGCTCCGGTAAAACCATAAATAAGCGAACAACCATACAACAACATGCCCGAAGACAGCGCTCCCAGCACAAAATACTTGAGACCCGCTTCACTCGACCGGCTGGAATCCCGGTTAATGGCAGCGATCACGTAAAGTGCAAGAGATTGAAGCTCAAGACCCATGTAGAGCGAAATTAGATCATTGGCAGAAATCATCATGCCCATGCCCAGCGTCGCTAACAAAATGAGTATGGGGTATTCAAACCGGTCAAGACGCATTCGGCGATTAAAGGTCAACGATAGAATAATCGCCGCAGCCGAAGCTGCATAGGTAAGAGCCTTTAAAAGCCGGGCAAAAGGATCAAGGATGAACGCTCCGTCAAAACTGCTGGAGGCTTCTTCCGGCAGCATGACGACCAACAGGCCAACCAACACCAGAACGATTATGCTGAGCGTAGAGATGAAACCGGTCGTTTTTTTTTTTGTGTAAAAACCGATCATCAAAAAAAACAAATCCACAACCGCCAGCACTATTTCTGGTGATGCCGGGACGAGTTGCTCTAGGAAAAAGGCGGATTTCATATTTGTACAAGCCTTTATTGCGTATGAAGTGCCACTTTCGCGGCATCAAATGTTGCCAACGCCTGCTCGTAGTTTGTGATCAGGTTTTCAACGGAAGCAGCGGTGACATCAAAAATAGGAGCGGGATAAATACCGAATAAAATCGTTAAAACGATCAAAGGCACAAGAACAATACTTTCGCGCCAATTCATGTCAGCGATGTTCTTGAGGCTTTCTTTCTCAAGTTCACCAAACACCACCCGCCGATAAAGCCACAAGGCATAACAGGCACTCAAAATCACCCCGGTCGTAGCCAGAAACGCTACCCACGTATTGACCTTGTAGGCGCCCAGAAGTGTTAGAAACTCGCCGACAAATCCACTTGTTCCCGGCAGACCGACATTCGCCATGGTGAACAGCATAAAGGTGAATGCGTAAATCGGCATGCGGTTGACCAGCCCGCCATAATCGGCAATTTTTCGCGTGTGCATACGATCGTAAACCACGCCCACACACAAAAACAGAGCACCTGAAACCAGACCATGAGAGAGCATCTGGAAGATACCGCCCTGAATTCCCTGCTGGGTAAGCGTAAACACACCCATTGTGACAAAACCCATATGCGCCACCGAAGAATAAGCAATCAGCTTTTTCATGTCCGTCTGCATCAGGGCAACCAACGAGGTATATATGATGGCGATTACTGATAGTGTGAAAACCAGTGGCGCAAAATCAGCCGAGGCCACCGGAAACATGGGCAGGGAAAAGCGCAAAAAGCCATATCCGCCCATCTTCAACAAAATCGCCGCCAGCACCACCGAGCCAGCCGTTGGCGCTTCCACATGCGCATCCGGCAGCCATGTATGCACCGGCCACATCGGCATTTTTACCGCAAATGAAGCAAAAAACGCGATCCATAACCAAGTCTGCATGCCAACCGGGAACTTATAGGTCAACAGTGCGGTTATATCGGTTGTTCCAGCCTGCCAGTACATCGCCATAATAGCCAGCAGCATCAAAACTGAGCCCAAAAGCGTATAGAGGAAAAACTTGAAACTTGCATATACACGACGCTGACCGCCCCAGACCCCGATAATCAGGAACATGGGGATCAGGCCGCCTTCGAAGAAAAGATAGAACAACACCAGATCAAGCGCGCAAAACACACCGATCATCAGGGTTTCCAGCACCAGAAAAGCGATCATGTATTCCTTGATGCGGCCCTTGACCGAGGTCCAGCTAGCCAGAATGCATCCCGGCATCAAAAAGGTGGTCAGGATAACAAACAGCATGGAAATTCCATCAACTCCCATGCGGTATTTGATTGAGCCGCCAAGCCAGTCGCGCTCTTCAACAAACTGAAATCCAGGGTTGGACAAATCGAAATCCACCCAAATGAACAGCGACAGAATAAACGTGATGATTGTCGTCCACAGCGCGACGAATTTGGCGCCGCGTTCAGAGATTTCATCTTCCTCACGTACCAGCAGGAAGATGAACAGCGCCCCAAGAAGCGGTAAAAACGTGACAATGGAGAGGATTGGCCAATCGGTCATCAATACGCTCCCTGGAACATGAAAAAGGTAATTATGGCGGCCACTCCCAAAAGCATGGCAAAGGCATAGTGATAAACAAAACCGCTTTGAATTTTGACGATGCGGCTAGTGACATCCAGCACTCGGGCTGAAACTCCATCGGGCCCAAAACCATCGATTAACCAGCCGTCACCCTTCTTCCACAAGAAGTGTCCAAGTGCCTTTGTCGGCCGCACAAAGATAAAATCATAGACTTCGTCGAAGTACCATTTATTGAGCAGGAATTTATAGGCGATGGTGAATGTCGCAGCCATATTGACCGGCACATCGGGTGCGAGAATATAAAAATAGAAACTAAGGGCAAACCCAATCACCATGGCAACCGTGGCAGACCATACCACCCAACCGGGCACCTCGTGAATGGCCTCAAGAATATTATTGCCCTCAGCTAAGAAAATCGCCTCGCCCCAGAATTTCTCAAAGCCATCTCCGATAAACATTCCCTTGAACAAAAACCCGGTGACCAAGGCGCCAACTGCCAGCAGCGCAAGTGGAATAAGTATGACCCGCGGACTTTCATGAACGTGGTTCATAACTTCGGCGCTGGCCCTCGACCGTC
>JAJFHR010000098.1 GCA_021775515.1 Hyphomicrobiales bacterium
TGCCCAAGACGCTCTTGCCACGTAGCACTCTATGCCAATAGACTTGGAGCCAGAGACCCTTAAGCGGTCGGATGAGCCCCAATCTCAGGCGATATATCATGAAATACAACATTCTCGGCAACAGCGGCACGGCCGTTTCCCCTCTTTGTCTTGGCACCATGATGTTCGGCGGCCCGACATCAGAAAAAGACGCACTTAAAATTATCGACCACGCGCTTGATAATGGTGTCAATTTCATTGATACGGCCGATATGTATACCGAAGGAAATTCAGAAATTATCGTCGGCAAGGGAATTAAGAAAAACCGCGGCAAATGGATTTTGGCGTCAAAAGTTGCCAACCCGATCAGTGATGATCCCAACGGCCAGGGCCTGTCGCGCAAACGGATTATCGATGGAGTTGACGCCTCTTTAACCCGGCTCAATACCGATTACCTCGACATTTTCTACATCCACCGCGATGCCTTCCGCGCCTCCATGCAGGAAGTCGTTTTGGCCATGGGCGATTTGATCAGAAATGGCAAGATCAGGCATTTTGCCGTTTCAAACGTGCGTTCGTGGCAGATTGCCACCCTCACCCACCTGTGCCATCAATATGGCATACCCCAACCCGCCAGTTGCCAGCCCTATTACAATTTGCTCAATCGCGGTCCTGAAGTTGAGGTTCTACCCGTTTGCCGCCATTTTAACATCGGCGTGGTGCCCTATAGCCCGATTGCCCGTGGCGTATTGACCGGAAAATACACACCCGGTGAAGAGCCGGACAAAAACTCCCGCGCCGGTCGCAAGGAAAGGCGCATCATGAATTCGGAGTGGCGCGAAGAATCCCTTATCATCGCGCAAAAGCTCAAGGAATATACCAAGGACAAAGACCTCAATCTGGCTCAATTCGCCTTTGCCTGGGTGCTTGGCAATAAATCCGTTACCGCCGCCATTGCCGGGCCGCGCACCTATGAGCAGTGGGTCGATTATTTCCCGGCACTTGATTGTGCCTTAACCCGCGAGGACGAAGATTTTGTCAACAGCCTGGTCGCCCCCGGCCATGCTTCAACCCATTACTACTCAGACGTAAACTACCCGACCGAAGGACGATTTCCAAAAGCCGGCTAAGCCGCCCTGCCTTTAAAGCTCGCCTTTAATGACATAGCGCAGGATGCGCACAATCTGCTCGGCGGTCTCAGCAACCGCTAAGGCAGCACCATCCACCTCCTTGAGCGGATGGGTGATTGAGGGATCATGCATCACGATTAAAGGTGTATTGAGGGCTGCGGCATAACCTGCATCAAAAGCTGCGTTCCACTGTTTATATTTATCGCCAAAGCGCACCACGACGATATCAGCATTTTCAATTAAAGTGCGTGTGCGAATGGCATTGACCTTGGCCCCCTTGTGGTCTTTCCAGAAATTATTTTCCTCCTGACCAAGGATCGCCACGCCACAATCATCACTTGATTCATGATGCGTAACCGGCGTTGAAAAGGTGATCGGCAAGGCCGCGGCTTCAACACCAGACATGATCTGCTCACGCCAGTCAGTATGTATTTCGCCGGAAAGATATACGTTCCATTCGTCCATTATGATCATCCTGTGTAAATTCAATTTTCTCTCGACGCGTTGATATCACTGCCTTCCTGGCCGCGTCCAGTATGATTTTCCATCCACTAGAACTTCTCTTAGTCTGCAACCCTGCGACACCTGTTGGAAATAAATCAACTCAATTTAGGTAAAATTTTAGACAAATACCTTTATAGATTTAATATAAAAATAGAAAAATCCAGGTATTATTATAATAAATAAATAGAAATATCCGACATATATTTAATATGGTCGATTAATATTTGAGTGATATCTAATTATTCATCGAAAAACAGATCGTTACGTTTCGAGCTTTTTGATAAGAATTTTAAATCGATACAATATGAGGAGCCATCATGCACTCGATGAGAGAAAACTTAAACTTCAACGCGGTAACAAATTCCTCTTCGCAGCCATGGTGGCGATTTGGCGGTTCTAGCAGCATGCGTGGCAAGGTTGCCATCGCTCTTGTAGTTGCTGTGACCGGTGGCGGATTTGCAGCAAGCCTGACCAACTCATGGTTTGAGGGCGAACTCAACCGCTACAAGCTAAGCATGAAAAAGGACGTGGCTCCCGCCCCGGTAATGCAAAAGATTGTTGTGGCCTCCAGATCGGTAAAACACGGCGAGCAATTGACCAAGCGCAATACCAAACTAATCGATTGGGCGGCCCCGGAACTGCCACCGAGTGCCTTTAAGGCAACGGATACTCTTTTCACTGACGAAGGCAAGAGATTTGCCCTCGCCTCCATTGAGCCCAATGAACCCATTTTAGGGTCGAAAATAACCCAACCCGGCAAAAGCGCTTCTTTATCGGCTCAACTGTCCGCTGGCAAGAAGGCCGTGACCATTCGCGTTGATGACGTATTAGGTGTTGCCGGCTTAATTGTTCCCAATGACCGTGTTGACATTCTGTGGACCACCAAGCCCGACCGCGGCTCCAAAAATAAGGAAGCCTTCACGGAATTACTCATTCCCGGCGTTCGTGTATTGGCACTTGACCAAAATCGCAAAGACAAATCATCAAAGATCAATGTCGCCCGCGCCGTCACAATCGAAGTTGATACCCGTCAGGCTCAACAAGTAGCCCTTGGCTCCCAAACCGGCAAACTGCACCTCGCCTTGCGCGGCCATGGCAAAGAGAACAATCCAAACGTTTCTTTCCAGCGTGTCAGCCTGAGCAACCTTGGCTCACGCTCATTCTTCGGCGGCATCCAGACAGTTCCGGTCAGCACTGCAAAAACGATCAAATTTGATCCTAACGACATCACCGCGGCGATCAGCAAACCCAAAAAGTCAGCCCCGCGCCGGCGCGCGGGTAAAGTGACGATCACCCGCGGTCTCGAAAGTCAGGACTACGACGTAGTTAAAACATCATCACTTTAAATGAAACAGGCTCAGTCACATTTAAACCGTGTGGCTGAGCCCGAACCTCTTCAGGCAAAATCAGGGATTAGGGCAATGAGGCAGAATTTTACAGAAATTTTTAGGTCTACACTTCAAAAGAAAACTTTATTTTCAAAGGATTCGAATACATTCTTAAAATTTGTTTTGACACTTGTTCTCGCACTCACCTTGAATGTCGCCCCTCTTGCAACGGGCCTGAGAAGCGTCGAGGCCAAGACCAAAGTTCAGAACCTGACCAGACAGAATAAGATTGAGCTTTTACGCCTGACAATCAACAAGTCAGAGACTTTGAAAATCGACGATGCTTATTCGGAAATTCAACTCGGAAACCCCGCAATTGCGGACGTTTTGCCATTATCGGACACCTCCTTTTATGTTCTTGGCAAAAAAATTGGCGCCACCAACTTGTCGATTTATGACAACAACCGCCAGTTGATTGGCGTTATAGATCTTGAAGTAACCTATGATATTCCCCGGTTAAAATCTCAAATCAGACAAAACCTGCCGAACGCAAAAATCAGAGTATCGTCGCAGAATGGCAATATTCTGCTGACCGGAACCGCCACCAGCGCTTCAGAGATTAAACAGGCAATAACGATTGCTGATCAATTTGCGCCAAAGGCGGTCACATCAGCGCTTTCAGTCAGTTCGGCTCAACAGGTCTTGCTGGAAGTCCGTTTTATTGAGGCCTCGCGAACCGCAGGCCGTGAACTCGGCATAAACTTTAACGCTAACGGCAAGGGCATCATTGCCAATACCGGTGCCGGGATTTTGTCCTCCTCAACGCCGTTTGGAACCTTTTTGGGGCAAATCCTGCGCGGCGGCTTTAACGCTGACATTATCATTAACGCCCTAGAAGACCGAGGGCTTGCCCGCCGTCTCGCCGAACCCAATCTCATCGCCCTGTCAGGGGATACAGCCAGTTTTCTTGCCGGCGGCGAATTCCCCTTTCCCGTAGGGGCGGCGGATGGTGAAGTAACCATCGAGTTCAAGAAATTCGGCGTCGGTCTGACCTTCACACCGACCGTGCTTTCAGACGGCGTCATCAATGTTGAAATAGAACCTGAGGTCAGCCAGCTCGATCCGACCAACACATTGCGCCTGAATGGCTTTGACATTCCCAGTCTTATTGTCCGGCGTGCCCACACAACAGTGGAGCTTCGAGACGGGCAAAGTTTTGCTGTTGCCGGATTATTGCAGGCCAACCATTCCAAAACCCAACGCCAGTTACCCTGGGTCGGTGATGTCCCGGTATTAGGTACTTTGTTTAGATCCTCTTCTTTTCAAAAAGACGAGACAGATTTGGTGATTATTATCACGCCACGCCTGGTTGAACCCGCCGCACCCAATCAAAAACTCGCATCCCCCCTAGATAGCGCCTCACCGGCCAATGATGTTGATTTGTTTTTGTTCGGCAATGTCGAGGTCAGAAAATCGACCATCAAATATTTTGAAAATGGCGGAACCGGCATCACCAATGCCGGTCATATAATCAAAGGCAAACAA
>JAJFHR010000099.1 GCA_021775515.1 Hyphomicrobiales bacterium
CGTTGTTTGGCTACCTGCCAGAGAGCCCTTAATTCAGCTGGCTTGTCATTAGGCGCTGAAGGAGCAGGTGTTGTGTGTGGATGGCGATGGTCCCGGGTTAACAGCCAAATTAACAACGAGATGACAAAGGCACCGCCGGCAAGGATGAGCATAGCTGTCCGCCAGCCCTGAAATTGAACGAGATAGGCGAGTGGCGCCTGACCACCGATGCCACCTAGCAAGCCTAGTGACAGGGCCGAGCCAGTTAACAGGGCAAAATGTTTGGGAGAAAACCAGGTGGTGGCAAGGATCATTGAACCAACGAGGGCAAAAGCTGATCCGGTGCCGATCATTGCCCGGCCGACATAGGCAATCTCTACATTTGGCGCCAAGGCAAATACCAGGGTGCCACATCCTGCCACCAGAGCTGACAGGCTGAGCACGCGGCGTGGTCCCCAGCGGTCATGGGCCAGGCCGACAGGCATTTGAAGGGCGGCATAGGCGTAAAAATAAACTGCTGAAAGATTGCCGAGAATGGCGCCGGAAACAGAAAACTCGCGCATCAACTGTTCCACCATCACGCTGGGCGATACCCGCAAAACCCAGCCATAGAAAAACAGCAAGGCAGCCAGAAACCATCCGGTGTAACCAAAAAACTGCGAGGAAGAAGATTTTGCGGGAGCCGCAATCGTCGAATGCATGGTCCTTACTCTATCTGCCCAGCGGTGATCTCTCAAGTGATTGTTGCCCGAATTAATGTCGCAATGCGGCGGTGCAATTGCTTTGAAACCAACCAAATCAATTTTCGCCTGGCAAGGCTTGGCGGATAGGGTTTAACAGGTGAGGGGCGGGCGGGGCAGATGTGAGATTTTGCCTTCATAGGGGTGGCCGGTTTCGACCAGGTGTTTGAGCGCGGCAAGCGAATTAGCGCCCAGGCGTTTTGACACCACAAACATCAGCGGTTCAAGGAGTTTTCCGAATATGCCGCCCTTGAGTTTAAGTTCAGATTTTGAAGTCAATAATGTTTTGCCATTTACCGTTTCGACGCTCCATGTATTCGTCGCCAGTTTGACCAGGGGCAGATCAGCCGCCTGATAGGTGAACGAGTTGCCCTCATCCCACTTGGTCCAGGTTTCCCTGATCGTCAGGTTACCTTTCAACCGGCATATTCGAACGGTTCCAATGCCTCTTGTTTGCGTGCCCTGGCAACGAGCTGATTGAATTGTCTCGACCCATAAATCCACGTTTGAAACGTTGGCGAGCGCCTGCCAGACTTTTTCTTTTGGGGCGTCAATACAGGCTGAGATTTTCAGCTTCATAGTTTTTCTTTTCTTGTTGAATGGCTGGTTTGCGGAAGGTGGGCAAATTCATTTCCGCTGCCGTGCTTTCAGACCCAACCGATACGATGAGGCTGCAAGCTATTAAACATATTTATTTCCCCAATCACGCATCGCCCGTACGACAGGTCCAAGATCACGCCCCTTTGGGGTCAGGATATATTCAGCCCGCGGCGGATGTTGAGTATAAAATCGTCGCTCAATTATATTGTGCTGCTCAAGTGTTTTAAGACGATCAGACAGTGTGGTTGGGGCGATGCCTTCCAATGAAACCTGGAAATCCTGAAAACGGCGCGCACCATGCAGCAGCAAATCCCGCAGTATCAGTGCCGTCCAACGAGCGCCGATAATGGTGAGCGTGCGCGCAACCGGGCAGTTTTCAGAAAATTTTTCGGTCATGCGAATACCATAGGCAATTACACAAAAAATCGCTATAGACTCTATAAATAAAAGTTACTATGATTTTCATAGTTAAATTTTGCCGGAAGAAATATCGTGGAAATCACCGTGCCGGATTACCTGTTCAGTTTCAATGTAGCGGCAAGCGCTATTTTGTTGGCGTTGTATTTCTCGTTAATCTGGTTCGGTGTTGCACGGTTGCCCGCAGGAAGCCGCGAACGGTTTTCAACTGCCGCTATTCTCTCACTCGCTTTGTTGGTTTGGTTTGCCCTGGCTCAATATATCGGCCGGCAGAATATATACTGGGCACCGAATAACCCTACTATGCCGACAATTCAATTTGGTATTCTAATCCCCCTCATTATTGGTCTTGTATTGTTGATGCGGTCCGCCCGCATTGCGCGGCTGATTGATGCATTGCCGCTATCGTGGCTGGTTGGTGTACAAGTATACCGGATCCTCGGTATTATGTTTGTGGTATTATGGTGGGGTGGATTTTTACCGTGGCAATTCGCCTTACCGGCGGGCATTGGTGACATTGCAACCGGTCTTCTGGCATTTGTGGTCGCCGTGATGTTGCTGCGAAAAGCCGCAGGCGCCCGAAAGGCCACCTATGCCTGGTGTTTGTTCGGGATCGCAGATCTCATTTTAGCCGTTACGATGGGATCGCTGACCACGCCCGGACGCGTTCATTTGCTGGCGCTCGATGCCCCCAATATGTTGATTTCGGCCTATCCGCTGGTGATGATCCCAACCTTTGCTGTGCCGTTATCCCTTATTCTTCATGGCCTGTGCCTGTGGAAACTGCGCCGGTTGCAAAGCAGTGAGCCTTTAACCCAGGCGGTTGGTACATAACACAGCTATTTTCCCAGACCGAAGGCCTGTGCCCATTTCAGGGAAGATTTTGTCGACGGAGATTGCGGGCCGCCGGCATGATATTCGCAGCCGATCCAGCCGTTATACCCTGACTGATCGATCACTCGAAGTCGGTCGGTTCGTAGTGGCATTTGCTCATGATGCCCTCTTCTCACGAGGAGTGAGTCAGGGGTGTTGCCTCCGATCAAGACCAGCGTTTTTCACCAATATGGGCGCTTACAGTCAGCAAAATCTTTTGCTGTTCCAGCTTGGCAATTCGCGTGATATCTTCTATCTTGAGCGTTGGAATGACTAGGTCGCCGATCATGAAGTCTGACGAAACAATCACCAAAGCTGGGCCAGACACGGGTGCGGACTCCGTTGTTTCGACAGGCAGCGCGGCATGGATCGGCGTGGTTGTATTTGGTATGACCGTGCCGGTGCACCTTTTGGTGCCCGAAGCCGTGTCCCTGGATCTCGCGGCTATAACGCTTGCGCTGATCGGTGGCGCCTATATCGGATTCGGTTCGCGCGATCATCGCGCAATGGTGTTCTGGACCGAACTCATGGTTGCCGGAGGGTTCGGCCTGGTGGCGCTTGCAGGACTGCAATGGCACTGGTCGGCCATTCCAATCGGTTTGGCGCTGCACGCCGTTTGGGATCTTTTCCACCACAATGTACTACAGCACAAATTACTGGATCACAATGTACCATCTCTCGCGCAGGTGCCGTCATGGTACATCCCGTTCTGCGTCGTCGTCGATCTGCTCGCCGCTGGATTCTTTGCCCTGCTTTATGGATTTTGAGCCCGGGAACTCTTATTTCAAAAACGACAGCGGCCCAATTTATCGTTCTTGGTCTTATCCATAGGTGGCGCGTGGCTTTGGATCACCGATCAGGCCGACTTTTCTTGAGGTTGGGAAGCGCCGGACGTCGATGCGGACATTTCGACACTTTATGCCTGGTGTTTGTTCGGGATTGCGGATCTCCTTTTAGCCGTTACGATGGGATCGTTTACCACGCCGGGACGCGTTCATTTGCTGGCACTTAACCCGGCTATTTTCCCAGACTGAAGGCCTGTGCCCATTTCAGGGAAGATTTTGTCGACGGAGATTGCGGGCCGCCGGCATGATATTCGCAGCCGATCCAGCCGTCATACCCCGACTGATCGATCAGGTTAAAAAGATAGGGGTAATTCAATTCCCCCTGATCCGGCGGCGTGCGGCCGGGGATGCCAGCTATTTGCATGTGGTGGATTGAGGAAAGGTGAGTTTCCAGCGTGCGGCTGATATACCCCTCCATGAGCTGGGCATTGTGAAAGTCAAATTGAATACCAAGATTTTTATGATTGATTTGCTGCAGAACTTCTAAAGCCTGCGCGGTCAAGGACGTCAGGTAGCCGGGTTTTTCAAAAGTATTGATGGGCTCAATTAAAACGCCGATGCGTTCCTGCTGGCAGAGCGCAACTGCCCAGGTGAGATTGTCGATATAGGTCTTGTGGCAGTGCTCGCGAGTTTTATCTTCAGGCACGATGCCGGCAAGAATATGGATAAACCGGCTGTTCAATGCCGTGGCATAGTCCAGGGCCTTATGAATACTGTCGCGAAATTCCTGTTCACGGCCCGGCAAGGCTGACAACCCATATTCGCCTGCCGCCATATTTCCCGGCGGGGCATTGAGCATGATGAATTCAAGGCCTGAATCGCGGCAGGCATTGGCAAATACTTTGGGGCTGTGGTCATAGGGCAATTGACACTCAACCGCCGTGAAACCTAACCGGCGGGCGGCATCAAACCGGTTTAGCATTGGGAATTCCTGCAGCATCCAGCTTAGATTGGCGGCAAATCGCGGCATTTTTATCCTCGTGCAGCAATAGGTCGTGATTGCAGACAGGTACGGCGCAAGATAA
>JAJFHR010000100.1 GCA_021775515.1 Hyphomicrobiales bacterium
TTTTGTGGATGATTTGCCTTTGTAGATTCGACAGCGCAACGATGTCATCATCAACAATGCCAAGTGTACCTATGCCGGCTGCGGCCAGATATGATAGCACTGGGGCACCAAGGCCGCCGGCGCCAATCACCAGAATTCGGGCATCTTTCAGTTTTTGCTGACCCGCTCCGCCAACTTCACGCAACAGCACGTGGCGCATATATCTTTCAAGCTCAATGTCTGTCAGCATAATGCAAATTCTCCGAAATTTTCTGTCTTATACTCGCTTTTAACAAAGAACACGGCGGCTTGATAATCACATGCCAGAGAGGTTTTATTCTGACGGGTATGACCAGAAAGTAATACTTCTGCCGGATAAATCGGGATATGGTAAAAATGCAATCAAGCGACAGATATTTCAGGTGTTTACCTTGTCCCGGTCGAGCCATAACCGCCTGCCCCTCTTTCGGTCATACTCAGTTCATCAACCAGCAGAATATCAAGCTGAACAACGGGTGTAATGACCATCTGGGCAATACGGCTGCCGCGTTCTACCGTAAACGACTGATCTCCCAGATTAACCAGCACTACCGAGATTTCACCGCGATAATCAGCGTCAATAGTGCCCGGTGAATTGCACACGGTAATACCGTGTTTTAACGCCAAACCCGAACGCGGTCTTACCTGGGCTTCCAGTCCTTGGGGAATTTCAACCGACAGTCCAGTGGGTATCAGGCAACGGCCTCCCGGTTGCAGAACAACAGGCTGGTCTGTAGCAACCGCAGCACATAAATCCATGCCCGAAGCAGCTTTGCTTTGATACTTCGGCAGGTCCAGGCCTGCGCCGTGGTCGAGCTGCCTGATTTTCAAGGCAGGAGAATTTGTCATGATAGGAAATCGCCCGGTTTGAGATCAAAATTCATTCTGCGGCATCGGCCTGGTCGCCGAATTCCGTTATAATTCGTTCAACCAGGCGTTTGGCGACCAATTTTTTGGATAGTTTAGGCCATATTTCGGTACCGTTTTGAGTAATAAGCCTTATCTGATTAAAATCGCCACCCATAATTCCGGTTTCGGGTGAAACATCATTGGCGATGATCCAGTCACAGCCTTTGCGAATTCGTTTTTCCTCAGCATTCTTATCTACATGCTCGGTTTCAGCGGCAAAACCAATTACCAGCTTCGGCCGGCCCTTTGAATTTTGAGAAATCGTTGCAAGAATGTCAGGGTTTTCAACAAAGGAAAGTTCAGGAATCGCAGATTTTGTTTTTTTGAATTTTTGTTTCGCAGGCGAATTTACACGCCAATCAGCTACGGCTGCAGCGAAAATCGCCACATCGCAGGAGCCGGCAGCCTGACATTGGTGTAACATCTCTTCAGCGGTTTCAACATCAATGCGCCTGACGCCGACAGGGGTGGCCAGGGCGGTAGGTCCCGCGATTAATATTGTCTCTGCGCCGAGTTTCGCCGCCTCTCGGGCAATCGCAAAACCCTGTTTGCCAGAGGATCTGTTGGCAATATAGCGAACCGGATCGATCGGTTCATGGGTTGGACCGGCAGTTACCAGAACACGTTTGCCAGCCAGGGGTGCAGATAGGTTTTCGCTAAGCTTTCGGGCGATAGCATCGATGATTTCTATCGGTTCAGCCAATCTGCCGGGCCCAAATTCGCCACAGGCCATAGTGCCTTCATTGGGACCAACAAAATCAACTCCATCTTGTTCCAATACCGAAACATTACGCTGAGTAGAAGGGTTCTCCCACATTCTAACATTCATCGCCGGGGCCACCAGAACGGCTGTGTCTGTGGCCAAAAGCGTTGTTGACGCCAGATCGTCGGCAAATCCTTGGGCCATTTTAGCAATGAGATGGGCAGTGGCTGGGGCGACAACGATCAGATCGGCTGAGCGTGACAGTTCAATATGGCCCATTTCTGCTTCTTCATCCAAATCGAAAAGTTCTTGATAGACTTTATGACCGGCAAGACTTGCCACCGAGAGCGGCGTGACAAATTCAGCGCCGCCACGGGTAAGAATTGGTGCAACCTCTACACCGTGCTCCTTAAGCCGGCGTATCAGCTCGAGTGATTTATAAGCGGCAATTCCACCGCTTATGATCAGCAATATGCGCTTGTTTTTGAGCATGTATCTCTATTTCCAACTATCGCCAAAAAGCAGCCACAGTTTACTATAGCCGTTTTTCAGCCATGGTACATTACCCAGCAAGTTGGACTGCGGCAATAACAACAAGCGACAAAGCCGCCACCCAGAGTGCCGTTTTGCCCAGCCACTCCCTATTGTTTTGAGCGTCAGCGATAGCGTTGATTGAGGAGTTATCCAGTTTTATACCGTCGCTCACGGCAATATTAGATAACATATTTGCCGTACGTTCTGCTCCCGCAACAAAATCGGGAAAATGTTCAACCAGCTTGCCGATGGCGGCTGCACCTTCAACCGCATCATTCAACCGGCCCTCGGGCCCGAGTTTTGATTTCATCCAATCCTCAACTACCGGCTCAGCAACGGTCCACATGTTGAGTTGAGGATCAAAAGTACGTGCGACGCCCTCGACCACAACCATCGTTTTTTGCAGCAACAGCAGCTGAGGCTGAGTTTCCATGTCAAATTGCTCGGTGACGAAAAACAGCTGGCCGAGCAGTTTGGCCATGGAAATATCATCGGCCGATTGACCCATTATGGGTTCGCCGATGGCGCGCAAGGCCTGGGCAAAAAGTTCTGGAGATTGCTCTGCAGGCACATATCCGGCATCAAAATGCACGTTTGCAACGCGGCCATAGTCTCTTTTGATGAAGCCATATAGAATTTCAGCCAAAAATCGGCGGTCTTTTGGGGAAAGCCGTCCCATAATACCAAAATCCACCGCAATTATATCGCCGTTTTTATCAACAAACAGATTTCCCTGGTGCATGTCGGCGTGAAAAAATCCAGCCCGCATGGCATGGCGCAGGAACGATTGAATAATATGGCGGGATATCTTTTTGAGATCGTGGCCATCGCTTTTTATTTTTTCAATATTGTTAAGCGGCGTTCCGTCAATCCAATCCAGTGTCAACACCCGTTGTGAGGTTCTTGCCCAGTCCACTTCGGGAACGTGGAAACCCGGATCATCGGCAATATTTTCCGCCATTTCCGAAATTGCCGCAGCTTCCAATCTCAGGTCCATTTCGATTTTTACCGATTGCGCCAATGTTTCAAGGGCGGCTACCGGGCGCAATCTCCGAGAGGGTTTGTGGAAACGTTCGAGCATCCGGGCTGCAAACAGGAAACTTTCCAGATCCTGCAAAAATCTTTTTTCGATTCCCGGCCTGAGAACCTTGACCGCAACTTCACTCAAGCCGCTATTTTTACCTTTAACCGCGGCTTTATGCACTTGAGCAATAGAGGCAGCAGCAACTGGAGGCCCAATTGTCTCAAATGCATCCAAAGGGCTGCCTCCAAGCCCCCTTCTGATTTCCTCAAGGGCGAGGTTCTGCTCAAATGGCGGCAGATTATCCTGCAGAAAAGACAAATCATTTGACAGTTCCGCACCGATTACATCCGGCCGGGTGGCCAAAAACTGCCCGAGCTTGATATAACTTGGACCAAGCACCGGCAAAGCCTCGGCAAGCTTCTGGCCCCTTGATTTCACCTGCTTGGCTTGTCGTTTATGGATAAGTCTATGAAGTGCTCTCACCGGCAAGGGAGCATCGGCGCTCAAAATCTCCGGCAATAAGGCGCCATGCTGCACCAGAATAAAGCCGGTTTTTGCCAGGCGAATAATATGTCCGATAGTTGAAAACACTGAGCAATATTATCCTTTGTGAGCTTAAAATTTAGAGCCTATAACCGCCAACCGGAATGGATCGCAACAATCCCTCCGGCAAGATTTTTATGGCTTACACGCTCAAAACCTGCGCGCGCGATCATACGGCCAAACTCCAGTTGATTGGGAAAATTACGGATGCTCTCTACCAGATAACGATAGGGCTCGGCCTTGCCGGTAATAAGCTTTCCCATCAGGGGGATAGCATTATCGGAATACACATCATACAGCCTGTCGAGACCTGGAACCTCGACACTGGAAAATTCCAGGCACAAGAAGCGCCCGCCCGGACGCAATGTCCGGTATGCCTCGCCCAGCGCTTTATCGATATGGGTGACATTGCGAATTCCAAAGGCGATTGTATAGGCATCGAAATGATCGTCAAGAAAAGGCAGGGCCTCGGCGTTTCCGGCTGAAAAATGCATGCGTGTGGCGTATGTTTTATCGCCCGCTTGTGCAATTCCTTCCGCGATCATCCGCGGGTTGATATCACATAAGGTGACTTCACAGCCTTTTCCACCAGCTTCCAGATACCTGTTGGCGATATCGCCGGTGCCGCCTGCCACATCAAGGAGATGAAACGGTCTGGCTGATTTTGGCGGCGCCAGCATGTCAATCAATATTGTTTTCCATATCCGGTGCAATCCACCGGACATAACATCATTCATCAGATCATAACGGTTGGCGACCTGATCAAACACCTGATTTACCAGTCCCTGTTTTTTGGATTCATCCACAGAAGCCCGCCCAAATCGGGCTTGAGGTTCGCTGGTATCTTGGGCCTTTTTTTTGTTTGCGCCGCTCATGGGCTTGAACTTCCCGAAAAACTAATCTTAATGTCAATATATCGCAGCTTTATATTTGTGGCCACGATGGCGGTTTCACAGCCTTAATTTAGCTGCGGTCAAATTCACCCTGGCGCAGATTTCTATGCCATGGGCTTATAAGAATTCCTTGTAGCGGGAATAGCCTGAAAGAGCACCTGATAATAATGCCTGAGCTTCCAGAAGTTGAAACGGTATGCCGGGGACTGCGGCCGGTGATGGAAAATAATATGATCACACGGGTGGAACAACGGCGTTTAAACCTGCGCATTCCTTTTCCCGGAGATTTTGTCGCCAGACTGGAAAATTCCACTGTCAAATCACTCTGGCGCCGGGCCAAATATATCCTGGCTGAGCTTGATAGCGGCGATGTTTTATTGATGCACCTAGGCATGTCGGGCCGTTTCACCATCGAAGAGCCACAAATTCCAAAAAAGAGCTCTAAAGGCCAGCAGCCTGGTATGTTTCATCGCGAAGAGGCAATCTCAAAAGGTTCTACCCATGATCATGTGGTCTTTCATATGAGCAATGGCGCGGTAATTACCTATACCGATCCTCGCCGGTTTGGTCTCATGACACTTATCGGGGCCAAACAACTGCACAATCACAAATTATTAAAAGACATCGGCATCGAACCTTTGGGCAATGAATTGTCCGGCGCTTATCTGGCGCAAAGTTTTTGTGATAAAAAAACCAACCTGAAGACGGCGCTGCTCGACCAGAAATTCATCGCCGGTCTAGGCAACATTTATGTTTGCGAGAGCCTGTATCGCGCCCGGCTATCACCAAAACGCCTAGCAGCCACTCTTGCTAAAAAAAATGCCGAAGCAAATAACCGGGCAGATATGCTTGCCGAGGCAATTCGTAACGTGCTCACTGACGCCGTGGCAGCCGGTGGCTCCAGCCTGAATGATTATGCGCAAACCAATGGTGAACTCGGGTATTTTCAGCATAGTTTTGATGTGTATGACCGCGAAGGCGAGCCCTGCAAACGAAACCGCTGCCCGGGCAAAATCAGGCGGATTGTTCAAAGTGGGCGGTCTAGTTTTTACTGCCCGCGGTGTCAGCGCTAACCGGCTAGACTTTGGTTGAGTTTGTTCAATTTCTTATAACATTGAGGTTGCGTTGCACCGGTTTCCGTGAATTTAATTCCCATAACCGGATTAAAAGACCAGCAGCGAAAGAGGAATTCAGATGGCTTATCAAAACATAATAGCTGAGACGCATGACAAGGTCGGCCTGATCACGCTTGATCGCCCGGAAGCATTGAATGCCCTAAGCAGTGAGTTGATTACAGAACTTAACGATGCTCTGGACAAGTTCGAAACCGACGAAGGCATCGGGTGTATTGTTATCACCGGAAGCGAAAAGGCCTTTGCTGCCGGCGCTGATATTAAGGAGATGCAGTCGAAAACCTATATGGATGTCTATTTGGGAGATTTTTTGACCTCCTGGGATCGCGTTAGCCGCATGCGTAAGCCGGTTATTGCTGCCGTTGCCGGTTATGCACTGGGAGGCGGCTGTGAACTTGCCATGATGTGTGATTTCATTCTGGCCGCCGATACTGCGAAGTTTGGCCAGCCCGAGATTGCCCTGGGTGTTATGCCCGGCGTTGGAGGAACCCAGCGCCTCACCAGATTTATCGGCAAGGCAAAGGCTATGGAAATGAACCTTACGGGCCGCATGATGGATGCTGAAGAAGCTGAAAGCTCCGGTCTGGTGAGCAGAATTATCCCGGCCAGCGAATTGTTGGATGAGGCGGTGAAAACGGCCGCAAAAATAGCTGATTTCTCTTTGCCCGCCGTAATGATGGCTAAAGAGGCAACCAATAGAGCATATGAGACAACCCTTGCAGAAGGCGTGCGGACCGAGCGGCGCTTATTCCAATCAATGTTTGCCACCGCCGATCAGAAGGAAGGAATGAGTGCGTTTATAGAAAAACGCAGCCCGCAATTCAAAAATAAATAGCACGAATTTAAGCATTTGATAGCGGAGTTGAATTACTCCTGTTGACGTACGCGGGAACCACCGTTATAACCCCGCGCAGACATAGGGAATTATACACTTAATTTCCATCCACGCTCATCTTCCTGCTACCGTTTGCGGAGCAGTTTTAAATGAGCCGACGTTATTAGTGAAAACACAGAATTGGATTTGGTGCTTAGCTCATGGCAAATACACCATCGGCAAAAAAAGCTATTCGAAAAATTGCCCGTCGCACTCAGGTAAACCGGTCACGCCGTAGCCGTATTAGAAC